>CALEMZ010000296.1 GCA_937910975.1 uncultured Pseudorhodobacter sp.
GGTCCACCCGGATCGTGGGTTGGGCGGCGGATGGGTCTATGCCCTCCGCCGCCCGGATATCAGAACTTTTGCCATGCCGTTTGGCCAAGCGATCAGATCTTCCCCTTCAAAGCCGCTAGGGCTGCGAAAGGGTTATCGGGGTCGATCTTCTTTTCAGGCCGGGGGGGACGTGCCTCGTATTTCTGCGGGCCGTTCTGAGGCGGTCTACCACCCGGTTTGCCCCCAGGCTTACCCTGCGGCTTGCCGCCGCCCTTACCTTTGAAGCCGCCTTCAGGGCGTGGGCCGCGATCTTGGCCACCACGCTCTTTGCCACGGCCCTGCCCTTGACCTGCGGGGCGCTCGCCGCGAGGCTTACCACCTTCGCGGGGGGCGTCACCTTGGGCATCACCCTGGTCAGGACTTGAGGCTTCCGGTTTGGTGGCACCTTGGGCGGCGCGATTGTCGCGACGTGGTGGCCTGCGATCCCCACCACGCGGGCGCGGAGCCCAGACGAAGGTGATGAAGCTTTCCATTTCCATAGGTTCGGCAACAGGCTCTGCAACAGGCTCTGCGGGGGCGTCTGGGTTTTCTGCCGGCGCTTCAGCCATAGCTTCGCCAGAAATCTCACCAGAAGCCTCGGGGGGCGTTTCCGCTGCGACCTCTTCCGGCGCTGCCTCCTCAGGCACTTTGATCTTGGCGGCTGCGGCTGCGGCGGCTGCGGCGGCTGCAATATCCTCGGCAGTCAGCTCTTTTGGGGCTGCGGCTTTGGTTTTCGGCCGCTCACCCTTTTCGCCCTTATAGCCAAGCCCAGCCATCAGATCGCCGAATTGCTCCAGCGTCATACCCGTAATCGAGAGCATGTCCGGTGTAGCCTCAAACCCACCACGGCTGTCTTTACCGCGCAAGAGATCGGCCAGACGTTCCAGCATATCGATTCGGATCGCGCGGCTACCTGCGGGGTGGTACCCGGCCAGTGTATAATGCTGCTTCGGCACTTCTGTGATATTGGGGATAGTGACCAGACCAGGGGGCGGGCTTTCGGGGAATTCCTGCAAGCCATTGGCCAGCGACCACAACACCAACCGCAACCGGGTGGGCGCGGGTTTCAGCAACAGTTGCTGAAAGATGGTGTATTGGCCAAAACGGATGCCATGCTTGCGCAACTGGCCGCGCGCCTCCTGATCCAGCGCCTTCACCTCTTCTGCGACGTTTTCGCGGGGCAGAACACCCAAGGCTTCAACCAGTTGGAAGGCAAAACCGCGCGCCATGCCTGTCAGTGCCTCATCCCGGCTCATGGCCAGAAGCGGCTCAAACAGCGTAGCGACCTTGCGGTCGATAAAGTGCTGCAAGCGGCGCTTTACCTTTTCGGCAACTTCGGGGCCTGCGTCTTCATCGACAAAAGCTTCCACTGACGGGCGCAGCGCATCCGCGCCTGCCACCAGCTTGCCAATGGCGGAACTGCCCCACATCAGGCCACCCTGCTCGGTAAACTCCAGCTCCGTATCCGGGGCATTATAGAACTTGTCCGACCGCAGATGAAATTCGGGCTTAAGCGCCTGAACTGCTGCCATGCGCAGCGTGCGCGCCTCATCGGATGAGGCAGTGGCGTCTTGTTGGAACCGGAAACCTTCCAGTCGTCCAACAAATTCACCCTCTACCGTCACTTCGCCTTTGTCATTAACCTCGGCCACAAGGCTCTCCTTCTGCTTCAACCGGCGCATGAGCACTGAAGTGCGCCGATCAATAAATCGTTGGGTCAACCGTGCGTGTAACGCATCTGACAAGCGGTCTTCTACAGCGCGCGTCTCGTCGCGCCAATGAGATTCGTCCGCAACCCAATTTTTCCGCTGTGCCACGTAAGTCCATGTGCGGATAAAGGCCAAACGCTTCGATAATGTGTCAATATCGCCCTCGATCCGGTCAATACGTTTGATTTGCTGCGCCAGCCAATCGGTGGGAATCGGTCCTTTGCGCAAATAATGATAGAGGCCTTGCAACAAGCTCGCATGTTCGGAGGTCGAAATCCCCCGAAAATCGGGGATGCGGCAAACATCCCACAGCAGCCGCACATCTTGCGGGGTTTTCACCTCGTCATGGATTTCGGGTAGGGCCGAGAGGGTCTTGAGCGCGGTTACATCATCAGCATCGCGGGCGCGGCTAAGCCATTCATCATCGGTGCGCCGCTCAAGTGCTGCTATCAGTCGTGGGATGGTGCCAAATTCCAATTTCTCATTGCGCCAGGAAAGCTTTTGGACCGGCAAAAAGCGATGTTCCTCAATCGCCTCAACGGTATCATCGGACAAAGGCTGCGCCTCACCCGTAACGCCAAAAGTGCCCGAGGTCATATACCGCCCTGCGCGCCCTGCGATCTGCGCCAGTTCCTGCGGGAACAGCGCCCGCATCCGGCGGCCATCGAACTTCACGGTCGAGGAGAAGGCGATATGTTTGATGTCGAGGTTCAACCCCATGCCTATCGCATCGGTGGCGACAAGATAATCCACATCGCCGTTTTGATAGAGATCGACCTGCGCATTGCGGGTGCGGGGGCTAAGCGCACCCATCACCACCGCACAGCCGCCCTTGGTGCGGCGGATCAATTCGGCGATGGCATAGACGTTTTCGGTAGAAAACCCGACAATTGCACTGCGTTCCGGCATCCGGCTTAACCTTTTCCCCCCTGAATAGGTCAACTCCGACAAGCGTGGCCGCGCCATGAACTGCACCCCCGGCACGAGGGCAGCAATGGCGGGGCGCATCGTATCGGCCCCCAGAAACAGCGTTTCATGCAAGCCCCGCGCCCGCAAAAGCCGGTCGGTAAAAACATGCCCGCGCTCGGCGTCGGCACAAAGCTGGATCTCATCAATCGCGACAAAATCGGCACCGATCTCCAGCGGCATCGCCTCCACGGTGCAGACCCAATATTGCGTGCGCTCGGGAACAATGCGTTCCTCGCCTGTCACCAAAGCCACCACGCTCGGGCCGCGTTGGGCGACGATACGGTCATAAACCTCACGCGCCAGAAGACGCAGCGGCAGGCCGATCACCCCAGTACGATGGGCCAGCATCCGTTCAATAGCGTAATGGGTTTTGCCGGTATTGGTCGGTCCCAGAACCGCCGTTACCCGCGCGGTGCTGCGCATAGGCTTTGCCTGTACTTGCTTTACATTTCTTGCCCGGCGGCATCGGTCTGCAACCGCTCTACGGCCTCACTTACCCCGTCGAGAAAGGGATGTATAGCAAGCGCAGACTGATAGACCAGAAGCGCGCGCTCAGGCTGTTCGGTTTCTTCCAAAATCCGCCCAAACCCGACCAAAGCACCAAAATGCCTCGGGTTCAGGCGCAACGTCTGCTGGATATCGGCCACCGAAGGGCCAAACAGCCCGGCCTGAAAATAGGCCGTGGCCCGCGCATTCCAGCCTTCGGCAAAATCGGGGGCGTGATCAATCAACGCAGTGAAATGCTCAATCGCGGCTTGCGTCTCGCCCGCTTCCATCGCGTCGCGCCCACGTTGCAACAGCAAATCCATCGCCGCCGAGCCAGATTTCGACCATTCCCGCCGAATCTGACGCTCCAGCCGCCCTGCTTCGCGCGGTTCCGCCAAAAGCAGCTTGTCAAACAGCGTATCCAACTCTGCCCCCACTGCGGGCACAGCACTAAGCCCCAGTAAAATCGGAAAAAGTGCCGCAACGATACGATTGTGAAATAGGATGCTTGGTTTCATAACTGAAATAGTAGCGTGCGCGCAGGGAAAAGCCATATCCCCCCGCACACTTTCAAGGGATCAAGGAAAGGAAATACGATGAGTGCTGTGATTGATGCTGCCGTGGCCGCGCTGAGCCAGAAGGTGCAAAGCTTTGACGGGATTGCTAAATTTGCCGTAAATGGTGAAGGGGCTATCATGATCGACGAAGACGGCGTGCGCGCAGGCGATGATGAGGCCGATGTGACGCTAACCGCAGATGCCGAAGTGTTTCAGGCGATTCTTGCAGGTGAGATGAACCCGACGACCGCATTTATGACCGGCAAGCTCTCGGTCGATGGCTCCATGGGGCTGGCGATGAAGCTGGCTTCGGCTCTGGGCTGATGGGCGGCGCCCCGCTTTTCAACGATTTGGCCGAGGGGCCCGCAGAAGGCCGGGCCTATTGGGTCACTTCCCGCGATGGGGTGCGCCTGCGCATGGCGGTCTGGCCAAAGGGCGAAAAGGGCACGGTGCTGCTGTTTCCGGGGCGTACCGAATATATCGAAAAATACGGCCGCGCGGCTGCCGAGTTTAGCGCGCGCGGCTATGCCACGGTGGCGATAGATTGGCGCGGACAAGGGCTTTCTGATCGCTCAAAACCAGACCATATGCTGGGCCATATCGAAAATTTTTCCTTATACCAACAGGACTTGTCGGCTGTTCTTGCGAAATTGAATGAACTTGGTCAGCCGGGCCCACTTTTCCTTGTGTCCCATTCGATGGGCGGCTGCATCGGGCTGCGCGCCTTGATGCAAGGGCTCGCGGTCAAGGCCGCGGTGTTTTCGGCCCCGATGTGGGGCATTCGCTTTGCCCCCGGCGTGGCTCCGATTGCAAAAGTCTTGTCGCGCACCGCGCGCGTCGTTGGTCAAGGGCAGCGCTATGCGCCGGGCACCAATGAGGCGACCTATGTCAATGCCTTCCCCTTTTTCGGCAATGTGCTGACCAGTGACCCGAAAACCTACGCCTGGATGCAAAGCCAGGTGGCCGCACAGCCTGGTCTAGCCCTGGGCGGCCCAAGCCTGCGTTGGCTGGATGAGGCGATGCACGAATGCAAGGCGCTGGCCGCCCTGCCTGCGCCCGACCTGCCCGCGCTTTGCTTTCTGGGGGCCGAAGAAAAGGTGGTCGACCCCGCCCCGATCTATGCCCGCATGGCCGCATGGCCCAATGGCAAGCTGGAGGTACTGGCCAATGCCGAGCATGAAATCATGATGGAACAGCCCGCCGCAAGACAACATTTCTACGAGGCGGCAACGCAGCTTTTCGACAGCCAAGGCTGAAGCCTTTCCCGTTCTGCCGAAGCAAGGCGAAGAGGGACTAAAAGCCCCGGCCTCCACCAAAGCATCATCTCAGTTCAACTCTTTGGGAGTAAGACATACTCTGGCTTTGGCCGCCCGGCAAAGACATCCAGAATATTTTGCGCGGCCATGACCCCCATGCGCCGAAATGCACCGTCCGAAAGGGTGGCTGCGTGAGGCGTCAGGATCACGCGGGGCGCATGGCGCAGCGGGTCGTTTTCGGGCAGCGGTTCGGTCACTGTTACGTCCAGCCCTGCCCCGCCCAGATGGCCACTTTCCAGCGCGGCGATCAACGCAGGCTCGTCAACTAGCCCCCCCCGCGCGCAATTGATCACCAGCGCGCCTTTTGGCAACAGCGCAAGCGCCTCGGCTCCAAGCATCCCGCGCGTCGCGTCGTTCAAGGGGCAATGCAGCGAAATCACATCAGCCTTTGGCAAAGCCGCAAGCAATTCAGAGGCGACCGGGTAGCCAGCATGGCGCGCCGCTTTGAGATCACGCGAATGGATAGTCACCGCCATGCCCAGCACCCTGCCAAGGGCTGCCAACTGCCGCCCACTAGCCCCAAAGCCCACTATCAGAAGCCTGCGCCCTTCCAGCCCCGGCACGCGCGGGACGGGTTTTTCCGGCCCTAGGCTGCTGCGCTGGCCATCGAGATTGCGCGCCAGCGCCAGCATCAGCATCAGCGCCTGTTCGGCCACCGCATGGGCATTAGCGCCGGGCGTATTCGTCACCGTCACTCCGGCGGCCTCTGCCGCCAGCATCGGAATGTTATCCACGCCGACGCCATGTTTGGAAATCATGCCAAAAAGCCCGACGTCTTCTGCCGACAAGGCGCGCACCCGCACCAGCAATGCATCGGCCGCTTGCATCGGCGCACCGGGCCCAATCACCTCGACGCCTGCGTTGTGAAGCAACTCTAGCGCGGCCTCATGCACGGGTTCGGTGACGAGAACCCGCCGGGGCGTTGTTGATACCGCGCCGGTCATAGGGAAATTTGCGAAAAGCCATCGCGCAGCGCGCTAGACCATGCATCGGACATCTCACGAAAGCTTTCATCCCCGGCCTCGATCCGGCGGCTGTAGCTGATGCGGCAATCGTCG
>CALEMZ010000297.1 GCA_937910975.1 uncultured Pseudorhodobacter sp.
CGGGGGCCGTGCTTTGAAGGCCCGCGATTCCACCACCGCAAACCGCCCTTGCCGGATGCAAAACACCCCGTTCGGCAACAACCCGAAATTTCCCGGCCCTTCACGTGTCACCAGCCTGCTGCGCTCCACCCCTTCGGTCACCAGCAAGCCCACCGGCGCGCGGTCCGCATGGTACATCCCGGCATTCATCGCAAATACCAACCGTTTGCCCTCGGCCTTCAGCGCCTCATCCACGCGGGCAAAGCTGCCTAGCACGGCGCCATTCGCATCGGCATGAAACAGCCGCAGGTCCTGACCCGCAGTCACCTCACATACCGTATAGGGAAGGGTTTCAAATTCCAGATTGCGGCAGGCGGCCTGCGCCGCAAAGGGCGCCACACTCCACGCCACCACAAGGGCGGCAAGGGCCAGCAGCTTAGGCGTCATCGCCGTCGTCGTCGCGGGGGGGCGCATCGATATCGCGGCGCACCCGCTCGTCATTCAGCAAACGTCGTGTTTCATCCAGCTGATCATAGGTGATGTCGCGGCGAAAGCGCATCTCTGGCACATGCTTGATGATCATGCCCTTGCTGACCAGATGCCGCAGTTCGCCCTGATGCCGGGCAAGCAGCGCAATCGCGCCTTCTACATCTTTGCCACCAAGGGGCATCACATGAACCGTCGCCACCCGCAGATCGACTGACATCTGCACCTCACCCACGGTGATATAGCGGCTGTTCAGGTCCGGGTCATGCACCTCGCCGCGCGAAAGAACCTCCGACAAGATGCGACGGATCAATTCGCCAACACGAAGTTGACGTTGCGTGGGGCCTTTGGCCGAAGTGAAGCTTTTATGTGCCATCCGCATCACATAGGCGCGAATCACGTCGCCCGCAACGGGGATCGCCCCGGCAATCGCGCAGCTTTTCGCCTAATCCGTCGCCTATGCTTGCGCCGCGCGTGAAATTTCGGCCTCGTTCAACCCATACACATCCGCAAAATGCCGCCGCGCCGCAACGAGCCGCGCATCATTCGGTCGCATCCCCAGCGTGCGGATAAATTCAATCCGCTGCTGTGACTTTAACGCCTCGCGGTCAATCGCCGTGCCCATAACGCGGTCAATCACCTCGCCCCCCGGCGAGACATGGAACCATTTGGAGAAATCGCGGAAATGATGTTGGTTGTGCAGGGTCGTCACATGCAGCTCTACGGCAGTTTTTGGCACAGTCAAATGTGCGGTCATGTGAAACCACTCATAGCTCAGAAAGGTGACAAGTCCGCCCACCGGCATGATCGCTACGGCCAGCGGCAGCGCTACCTCCGGCATCACAAGATGCAACAGCGCCCAAATTACCCCAAAGCCCAAGAACAGCACCGGAACGGCCACCCAGACTGGCACGAAGAACAACCGATCGTTGGTCGGAAAATCATGATGCCCGTAATGCACCTGATAAAGCAGGTTGAACGCCCATTGTTGCTTCGGGGGCTTCATGTGGAAGATAAAGCGGTGCAGGGAATACTCATTCAGCATCTGCACTGGAATGCCTAAAAGCACAAATCCCCACACCCAGCCCGGCCCATTTGCCGCCAGCCAAACTACGGCCAGCACCATAATAGCCGTCATCAACCGCACAGCATTATGCCGAAACATCAATGAAAGTCGCAGCATCGTCGCCTCCCCTTTTGCCCGATCTTGCCAGCTTTTTCAGGCGCTGTCTTGGGTCACGTTGCGGCAGATTGCCGGGTTGGGCCGCGTGGGCGTGGTGATGGCCATGGTCCGGGTATGGTTTTCCGCTACGCCCTTGCCGCAGCCTTCATCCGCCCCTTTGCGCCCGTCTGTCAAACAGGTTAAACACGGGCGCAAGATAACAGGAGTATCACGGCATGGCTGACCTTCCCGGAATCGTCGTCACTGGGGCATCGGGCCGCATGGGGCAGATGTTGGTGCGTACCATCACGGCATCGGGCAAGGCGCGGCTGGTTGGCTGTGTGGAACGCACGGGCCACGATTGGGTGGGGCGTGATATTGGCGAGGCGATGGGCGGCGCGGCCTTGGGTGTACGTATTACCGATGACCCGCTGGAGGCCTTTGCCGTAGCCCAAGCCGTGATTGATTTCACCGCCCCTGCGGCCACAGTGGAGTTTGCGGCGCTGGCTGCCCAAGCCCGCTTGGTCCATGTCATTGGCACCACCGGGATGGAGGCAGAGCATATCGCCAAACTCGGCCCCGCCGCGCGCCATGCGGTTATTGTGCGGGCAGGTAATATGTCAATGGGGGTAAACCTGCTGGTGCGGCTAACGCAAAAGGTTGCCGCGGCGCTGGACGAGGATTGGGATATCGAGGTTGTCGAGGCGCATCACCGCATGAAGGTTGACGCGCCCTCCGGGACCGCCCTGATGCTTGGCGAGGCGGCCGCGACGGGCCGGGGCGTGGCATTGGCCGATGTGCGCGATTCCGGTCGCGATGGCATCACCGGCGCCCGCAAGCGTGGTGACATCGGCTTTGCCGCCATTCGCGGCGGCGATGTGGTGGGGGAGCATGACGTGATCTTTGCCGCTGATGGCGAACGCATTGTGCTGCGCCACCTTGCTACCGATCGCGCGATCTTTGCCCGCGGCGCGTTGCGGGCGGCCATTTGGGGGCAGGGCCAAAAGCCGGGGCAATATGACATGATGGACGTGTTAGGGCTGTAGCACGTCAGCCGATAAATTGTCGGTAAGCGTCCGAGGCCACCAGAAAGCCACGCTCCGCCAAATCCTCCGGCCCGGCATAGGTGAACGACTGCGCTGGCGAAATCGTAAAGGCATCGCCCCCCGTGGCTGCCGCCAGGCGCTTTGCATCCTCGTTATGGTCCCACGTCCCCGCCGCGACCGAGGCTTGGTCCCGTGCCAGAAAGTCCCCCGCCAACTTGTAATGACGCACTACGCCCGTCACATCCGCCACCTGCACGCCGCTGGCGCAATGCGGATGTACCATTAACTGTGCTCCCGGCAGGTTGCGCACCAGTGAGTGCCTTGAGAGAAAACACGCCTCACCAAAAATCTCGCGCCGCAGCCCGCCAACCTTTAACTGAACCGTTTCCGGAGCGTTGTTTCCATGCAAAAACCAGCTAAATTTGATCACTTCCCGGTCATGGTACGGGACCGAAAGCACCTGTCCCAAACTGTACTGATCCGCTTTCACTAGTGCCATTTCATAGCTCCAGCCTTTCACCGCACCATAAGGTTCCGGCGAAAACAGGTCGAGCGTTTGCGTTACCATCGAGGTAAACCCCTGCGCCTCCAGATAGGCCAGAAGCCGAGGCATAGGCGCACCCATAGGCACGTCAAAAATCTCATCTGAATCTAAAAACAACACCCAGCCGCCACGCAACACCTGCCGCGCTGCCTGCACCCGCAACAACACCTCATAACGCTTGGCCGGCAGGGTGTTACGGATTACCGTCACTCCCTCAAACTCGCGCGCAATCGCCACCGTGTCATCGGTCGACCCATTGTCCAAAATCACAATGTGCCGAACCCCAAGCGCCTGATGATGCGCAATGAATGGCCTGATGAAATGTGCGGCGTCCTTCATCAATGACACCACCGCCACCTCATTCGCGCGCATATCTACCCGCATGGCACCATGTAGCAGCACATTGCGCCGCGCCACCGCTCGCTGCGCGGCTAAAGCCTGCCAGCGCCGCATTATCCCCGCCCGAATCCGACCGATCACCCTGAATCCTTTCGCACAGCGCCCTCAGCAAACTACCGCGTCGCCGTAATGGCAAGCCCTTGCGTTCTCGTGCGCCCGGCTATCCTGTGTAAAAGGGGGGAAGCAAGTGACAGATACCGTCCACGAGGCCAATTCCGCCGCCCATGCCCCCTTTTCGGTGCGCAACCTGCCGCGCCCCATCTTTTTTGCTGCGCGGAGCGGTGCTTTCGGTGTTGGTCAAATAAGAAGCGAACGGCATCAAATTACGGGGTTTCACGGGGCGCGCCAGTAACCGAACCCGTGGTGCTGGGTTGGCACGCCCTAACCCCCAAATCAGCCCCGCGTGGACCAGGCAAACCAAACCGCGATCCCGGCCAGCGCAAGCGACAATCCCCGCCCCACCCACTGCCTGCGCCGATCATCTCGCATCAGCCGCTCTGCTGTGCCGGCCAAGGCCACGACCGAGGCATGGATTCCCGTCGCAATCACGACATACACCACTGACAGCATTATCGTCTGCGCCACCACCGGGCGCGTAGCATCCACAAACCCCGGCAACACCGCCACATAAAACAGCGCAGCTTTGGGGTTCAAAAGGTTGGTAACCAGCCCGCGGGTGAAGTATTTGGAATCTGGGCCGCGCAGGCGCGCGCCCTCACCCAAGGGCATACCGCTTTCCCGCCAGCCATCCCACGCCAGATAGAGCAGGTAAAAAACTCCACCCCAGCGCATCGCCTCATAAAGCAGGGGCGAGGCCGAGATCATCGCGGCCAAGCCCAGTGCCGCTGCGACCCCCACCACCAAAAGACCCAAGGCCACACCCGCCACCGCCGCAAACCCTTTGCGACGCCCGCTTGAGGCGCTAAGCACCGCTAGGTAGCCCATGTTCGGCCCCGGCGTCAGCTCAATCACGATCGAGGTCAGCGCAAAGGACCATAGATTGGCCGCCAACAGATCACCCCAAATCATGCGAAAACCTCCTTAGCTGTGGGTAGGGTTAGACCCGAGACGCGGCCCAACCACAAGCCTAGGCCGGGGTTCATCCCGGCGCTGCGCGCCCTGCATTGGGTCAGGACTCGTTCTCGGGTCATTGCCAGAACATGACGGTAGCGGCGAGGGCGACAGCGGACATGAAGACCTTTGGGCGTCTGTCGTAGCGGGTGGCAAACCTGCGCCAAGCCTTCAGTCGCCGAAATTGATCTCGGTCCGGTTGCGGCGCTTGTCGTATTTGATGGGCTTGCCACAAGACTTTCGGCCGGGGATGCAGGGCATTATCCCCGTGTCTTTCAACGCTTCCCTGAACCAGTCGGCATCATAGCCGCGGTCAGCCAACAACCACTCCACC
The DNA here is from genome assembly GCA_937910975.1 of uncultured Pseudorhodobacter sp. Classification (GTDB taxonomy): domain Bacteria; phylum Pseudomonadota; class Alphaproteobacteria; order Rhodobacterales; family Rhodobacteraceae; genus Pseudorhodobacter. Next base: position 5,022 of record CALEMZ010000297.1, read on the forward strand.
GCTGGCCAGCAGGGCCGCAGCACCGGTGTCGTCGCTGACCCGTCGCCCGGCAGGCGATGTATGCATTGCCGAGAGGTGGGCCTAGGGTCCGACCGAAACTGCAAGCATATACAGATCTAAGCCTTGCAAAGCTGCCCCTGCGCGACTGCCCACGCGCAAACTGCGCCTTCCACAGCATCAATCTGCACGGCAAAACCATCGGTGAACTTCAAAAATGCTTCCAGATTCAAGCTGCTAACTGCCGTTATGACCGGAATGCCGTTCATCAGCGCCTGCGCAATCAAGTCCCGAAAGCCGCGCCCTTCAGCTTCGTGTTTGCCGAACTTGTTGAGGATCAAAACCTCTGCTCCGTCACCAACACGCCGCCGAACCTCGTGAATGGCACCTTCCAGCGCCGCAGTGTCGAGCCTGCAACCACGCGCCTCGGGGCCAAGCGATTGTGATATCCGGATCACTGGGCCATCGGGCAGCACTCGAACATCCATATCGCATTTGTGGCAATCAGGGCGGTGGGTGTTGATCTGAACAATCCCTTGGACGCGCATGCCCTTGCCCAAAAGCCGGTCGGCCGCTTGGGTCAACAGGGCATCGGCGTGCCCCTGTTCTTTGGTTCTGATATAAGCGATCTGCATGTGCAGCCTCATGTTGAATGGCTCTGACGGCAAGGGCGATCAAAGCGGTAGAAATTCCAGAATTTCGCCCTTGGCGATTTGTGTTGCTTCGGCGGGAATCACCAGTAAACCGTCAGCCGCAAGCAAGGGTGCCAATCTCGCAGAATGGGTGGCCTCACCGGCGCTTACGATCTCATGGCCATGGGGATCATGGCCGGTGATATTTGCGGGCCGCAGTTCGCAGCGACCCGGTCGGTGGTATAGCGCATGGCCCGTGACAACATGGCGGCGTTGTGCGCGCGGGGGTGTCATTCCCGCCAGTTTGTCCAAGATCGTGCGGCCAAATACTGTCCAGGTTACAAAGGCGGAAACCGGGTTGCCCGGCAACCCGATCAGCATGGTTTTTCCGATATGGCCGACGGTGATCGGCTTGCCCGGTTTGATCGCGGCCCCGGCAACCACGATCTTTCCCCCTGCGTTGCG
>CALEMZ010000298.1 GCA_937910975.1 uncultured Pseudorhodobacter sp.
CTTTAGCGCATTGTAGCGCCCCAACTCATCCGCGCTCATCCCCAAACGATCTGCGACCGAGCGCACAGTATCGCCGCGCCGCGCCATCGCGACCTGATAGCCGGGATAAGAGATCACCCCACGATCATCTGGGTGCGGGCGCCGATCCGTGGCCTGACGTGCCGCACCGGAGGTATCCAGCGCCCCTCCGGTTATCCCACGCAAATCCCAGTCAAGCCCGCCGCCCCCCGGCGCACAGGCCGAAAGCGCCCCAAGGGCCACACTCATGGTCAAGAAACGGGAAAAACGCGTCATCATTGCACGGCCTCATTGGGTTCGCCCGGGTTAGCCCCGGTGCGGGTTGATTTACATCGTTACTCAGCACCAAGACCTTCGACCAGCGGCACGAACCGCACTGGCCGCAGCTCTTCGTAATCAAATCCTTTTTCAAGGCGCGTCACCTTGATCAAGCTTTGCACGGCATCCGATTGGCCTACCGGCAGCACCATGATACCCCCGATTTTCAATTGAGCCAAGAGGGGCCCGGGCGGGTCTTCGGCTGCGGCCGTCACCAAGATGCGGTCAAACGGCCCTTGGTCGGGCAAACCAAAGCTGCCATCGGCGGCAATGGCGGTGATATTGGTCAGGTTGAGCGTCCGAAACACTTCCATCGCCTCACGCACCAATCGCCGATGCCGATCGACGGTATATACGCGGCGGGCAAGTTGGCTGAGGATCGCGGCCTGATAGCCGGAGCCGGTGCCAACCTCTAACACCGTATCGCGCGGTTGCACACAAAGTGCTTGCGTCATCAGCCCTACGACTGATGGTTGGCTGATTGTCTGCCCGCAGGCGATGGGAAGGGGCATATCCTCATAGGTACGATCGGAAAACAGGCCCTTGACGAAATGCCCGCGATCCACGCGTTCCATCGCGGTCAACACCCGCGAATCCGTGACGCCCTTGGACCGAAGCGCAAACAGAAACCGCATCTTGCGCTCGGCCAGATCGTCCCCGTCTTCCTCGGCGTCCATTGTCATGCCAGCAGGGCCTCCAGATCGCTCAGCCGGTCATGCGCGGTCAGATCGGCACGCATCGGCGTGATGGCGATGTAATCGTCCATATTTGCATCCACATCCGTGCCCGGCCCGGTTCGCACCTGTTGCGCGCCACCCTTGATCCACAAGAAGCGGAGGCCATTAGGGGCGTTATGCGGCTCAACCCCGAAGTAAGTGCCGGGGCGCCAGCCCTGGGCAACCACCTTGCTGCCCTTTACATCCGCCGCCGGACAGGGCGGGAAGTTGACGTTGTAAAACAACTGGTAATCGTCGTTGGTATCCCACAAACCTTTGTCGAGCAGCGCCCGCACCACCCGCACACCATGCAGGCGTGCAGCTTCAAACGGATCGGAAAGTACCTGCGTTCGCGCGCCTAGAAACTGCGACAGCGCTATTGCGGGCACGCCTTGTAATGCGGCCTCCATCGCGCCGCCAATGGTGCCGGAATAAAGCACATTTTGCGCAGCGTTGTTGCCCCGGTTAACCCCCGAAAGCACCAGATCGGGGCGCGCCTGGGACATCACATCGTAAATCCCGGCCAACACGCAATCGGCAGGGCTGCCCTCGGCGGCAAAGCGGCGTGGTCCAAGCTCGGCGATCAGTGTCGGGTGGGTATAGCTGATACAATGGCCAACGCCCGATTGTTCAAAGGCGGGCGCAACTGTCCACACCTCACCGCCCGGCCCGGCAATCTCGGTGGCAATCTCATGCAGCACCTTCAGTCCGGGGGCATTGATACCGTCGTCATTGGTGATCAGAATACGCATATATGGCCCTTTTACATCTCCAGATCTGATTAGACGACCACTGCGCTCTGGTAAAGCGTTGTGACCGGATTGATGCCGCATCCGCAACGATTGCAACGAAATTACCGCACTCACGCGCGGTCTGAAACCATGGTGCAAATTAACCTGTCTTAATGACAGGTTTGACCTTGGCCTCTTGGTCTTCCTATGGTCTTTGAAAATGGTGGCGGATAATGCCGCCGGAAATATCGCCTTACCTGCCTGACGAGGATATGATGACTGCGCTCACTTGCTTCAAAGCCTATGATATACGCGGCCGGCTGGGGGAAGAGTTGAACGAGGCTGTCGCACAACGCATCGCCCGCGCCTTTGCCGAGGTGTTGGGGGCGGAGCGCGTTGTGGTGGGCCGCGATTGCCGCACCTCATCCGAGGCATTGGCTGACGCGGTAAAGGCAGGGCTGATGGAGGCGGGGGTAGAGGTGTTGGACCTTGGCCTTTGCGGCACCGAAGAGATGTATCATGCCACCGCCTATTTTGAGGCCGATGGTGGCATCGAAGTGACGGCTTCGCACAACCCGATGGATTATAACGGCATGAAAATGGTGCGCGCAGGTGCCGCCCCTTTGGATGCCGCGACCGGGCTTGCCCAGATCCGGGCGCTTGCCGAAAGCCAGAATTTTGCGCCCGCAAAGCCGGGGGGTGAGGTGCGCCAAGCCAAGGCCGCGCGCGGGGCCTATGTGCGCGCTGTGCTGTCCTTCATCGATTTGCCCGTGCTGCGCCCGATGAAAATTCTGGTCAATGCAGGGAATGGGGCCGCAGGCCCAACCTTTGATGCGATTGCCGAGGCGCTGTCGAAAAAACGCGCGCCTTTGTCTTTCATCTGCCTGAATCACGAACCCGATGGCAGCTTTCCCAATGGAATTCCCAACCCGCTTTTGCCCGAAAACCAACCCGCCACAGCGCAGGCGGTATTGGCGGCAGGGGCAGATATGGGTATCGCTTGGGATGGCGATTTTGACCGCTGCTTCTTGTTCGACCATCTGGGCCGCTTCATTCCCGGCGAATATGTGGTGGGGCTGCTGGCTGAGATTTTTCTGGCCAAAAACAAAGGGGCCAGCATTGTGCATGACCCCCGCATCATCTGGAACACGCAAGAGATCGTGACCCGGCTGGGCGGCACCCCGATCATGGCGCGCACCGGGCATGCGTATTTGAAGCAAGCGCTGCGCGATACTGGCGCGGTCTATGGCGGCGAGATGTCGGCACATCATTATTTCCGCGATTTCGCCTGCTGTGACAGCGGCATGATCCCTTGGCTTTTGATTGTGGAACTGATGTCGCGGCGCGGCGTGACGCTGGCCGATCTGGTTACGGAACGGATGGCGGCCTTTCCCTCCTCGGGAGAGATCAATTTTCGCGTGGCCGATGCCGAGGCGGTTTTGGAGCGGGTGCTGGCCGTGATGGCGCCAAAGGCGGTCGCGCGCGACAATACGGATGGGCTTTCGCTGGATATGGGCGGATGGCGGTTCAGCCTGCGATCGTCGAACACGGAACCCTTGTTGCGGCTAAACGTGGAATCGCGCGGCAATTCCGTGCGTGTGGCGCAGGCGGTGGCCGAATTGCGGGCGCTGATCGAAGCGTAAAGACTGGCTTGGTCAGACATTCAGATGTCGCTTTTGCGGATTGGTTTTCGGGGGCAGGGCGTTAGGCTTTGCCAAAACCTCAGAGGTCCGACATGTCCAGCGATCCGC
>CALEMZ010000299.1 GCA_937910975.1 uncultured Pseudorhodobacter sp.
GATTGCGGGGCTGGAAGTCATCAGCTCTGGCGATATCTCGATTAAGGGGCGCGTGGTCAACGGCGTGCATCCTTCCAAGCGAAACATCGCGATGGTGTTCCAGTCTTATGCGCTCTACCCCAATATGACCGTGGGCCAGAACATGACCTTCGGCCTTGAAATGCACGGCGTACCAAAACCCGAACGTGAAGCGGCGTTGGAGAAAGTGGCCAAGTTGCTGCAGATCACGCCACTTTTGAACCGCAAGCCGGGGCAGCTTTCGGGTGGGCAGCGTCAGCGCGTGGCGATGGGGCGGGCCTTGGTGCGCAATCCAGACGTGTTCTTGTTTGACGAACCGCTCTCGAACCTTGATGCCAAGCTGCGCGTCGATATGCGCACCGAAATCAAGAAGCTGCATGAGAAGCTGAAGACCACCATCGTCTATGTGACGCACGATCAGATTGAGGCGATGACGCTCTCGACCCGGATCGCGGTGATGTATGCGGGCTATGTTCAACAGCTCGGCACGCCTAAGGAAATCTATGATACTCCCGCCAATGTTTATGTGGCGACCTTCATGGGCAGCCCTGCGATGAACGTTCTGCCCTCGCGCGTGGTGATGCGGGACGGCGCGCCGCATGCGAAGATTACGGATGCCAACGGCAGTGAGGTATTTCTAAAGTTCAGTCAGGCCAATTTAGCGGCGTGGGAAGGAAAGGAGATACTTCTGGGCGTTCGTCCCGAAGCAATCACCGACCCGGAAGGCGCGGACCGCAATTCGAAGAACATCGTTCCGATGCGCAACCAGATCGGCGTAACGGAACCTGCGGGTGCGGACACCTTCGTCACGATGGTCCTTGGCGGTAAAGATATTGTCGCCCGGATGCGGGCGGATGTGAACGTTGGCCCCGGAGATATCTTCGAATTTGCCGTCAACATGGAAAAGGCGGTGGCCTTTGACCCTAAGACGGAAGAGCGCATCAAGCCATGACAGGCGCCGATGTCATCATTATCGGATCTGGAATGGGTGGGGCAACTATTGCCGCCGCATTGGCCCCCACTGGGCGGCGGATACTCATTTTGGAAAGGGGCGAGGAGCTGCGGCCCTCTCCCGCCGATCGTGATGCCACGAAGATTTTCGGCAAGGGCCACTTCCGCCCAAAAGAAACGTGGCTGGACGGCGCAGGGCATCCGTTTAATCCCGGCAACTATTATAATGTCGGGGGGAATTCGAAGTTCTATGGTGCGGTGCTGCTGCGGTATCGTGCCGAGGATTTTTCACCTATTCAACATCTTGAAGGCGTGACCCCCGGTTGGCCGATCAGCTATGATACACTGGAGCCGTTTTATCAGGCGGCCGAAAACCTCTTTCAAGTGCGTGGCCAATTGGGCGAAGACCCGTCAGAGCCACCGCATTCTGGCTGCTACCCACATCGTCCGGTGCCGGATGAGCCGAGCATTGTCGACCTGCGGCGACGGCTGGCTGCTGTTGGTTTGCATCCGGCCTCGCTTCCTTTGGGTGTGGATATTGACCGCTGGCTCGCGGGTGGGCAAACCGCGTGGGATGCCTATCCCAACACGGCGGGAGGCAAGATGGATGCCGAAACCATCGGCATCGCCACGGCGCTCGCGCATCCCAACGTCACCTTGCGTACAAACTGTCCGGTAACTAAATTGGTGGCGGATTCCGCGGGCCGTATCACATCGGTTGAGATTGATGGCGGACGTGAGGTTTTGGCCGCGCCACTGGTCGTTTTGGCGGCCGGGGCAGTGCAAACGGCAGTGTTGTTGCTGAACTCGGGCCTTGCCAATTCTTCCGATCAGGTTGGGCGGAACTTCATGAACCACAACACCTCCGCGTTGCTGGCAATCCATCCCTTCCGGCGCAACACCGCAGTCTATCAAAAAACCCTGATGGTGAATGACTTTTACCTGTCCGGCGGACCTAAGAACGCGCCATTGGGAAACATCCAGCTTCTAGGTAAGATCACCGGGCCTATCCTTGCCGCCAATACAAGGCTCCCTGCCTTTCTAGCCCGTTTCATCGCCTCGCGCACGGTCGACCTTTATGCGATGTCCGAGGACCTGCCCGACGCGGAAAGCCGTATCATGCTGAAGGGTGACCAGATCGTGATGGATTGGCGGCAAAAGAACTGGGCGGCGCATAGGGCCTTTGTCGCCAAGCTGAAAAAGCTGTTACGCAAGGCGGGTTATCCTATTGTACTTTCAAAGCCCTTCGACAGCCGTACGCCGTCGCACCAATGCGGCACCGCCCGAATGGGCAGAGACCCTGCGACCAGCGTCGTGGATGTCTTCTGCCGCAGCCATGACCACCCTAATTTGTTCATCACGGACGCTTCGGTTCTGCCAACCTCGGCTGCGGTGAACCCCGCCCTTACCATCGCGGCGCTGTCACTGCGCACCGCCGAGCATATCATCGAAATGGAGTTTGCGGCCTGATCGAAAGCCCGCCAAAGATGGTGGGCCTGATCCGCAAATCGACAGGAGGGACATGATGTCCAAAGGTTATGATTTCATCGTCGTAGGTGGGGGATCTGCAGGGTCCGTGGTTGCTGCGCGCCTATCAGAAAACCCATCAGTCAGCGTATTGTTGCTAGAGGCGGGTGGCCGCGATTATCACCCTTTCTACCATTTGCCCGCTGGCTTTGCGAAAATGACCAAGGGCATTGGTAGTTGGGGATGGGACACCGTTCCTCAGCGGCACATGCAAAACAAGGTTTTCCGCTATACGCAAGCCAAGGTGATGGGGGGGGGATCGGCGATCAATGCACAGATCTATACCCGTGGCAACGCGCAGGATTATGACGACTGGCGGCAGATGGGTTGCACCGGATGGGGATATGAAGACGTTTTGCCCTATTTCCGCAAGGCTGAAGACAACGACACCTTCAACAATCGCTTTCACGGCAAGGGTGGCCCTTTGGGCGTCAGCCAACCCATCGCGCCGCTTCCGGTTTGTGAGGCTTACTTCAAGGCCGCCGCCGAACTGGGCATACCCAGAAATATGGATGTTAATGGCGAGGCGCAGGACGGAGTTTGCTATTATCAATTAAACCAGCGCAACGCGCGGCGGTCTTCGGCGGCTATGGCCTATATAGCCCCGAACCGGAAGCGGGCGAACCTGACTGTGAAGACCGGCGCGCA
>CALEMZ010000300.1 GCA_937910975.1 uncultured Pseudorhodobacter sp.
GTGGATGATGCTTTGGCACGCTTTGCGTCGACGGGGGTTTTGGTGGGCCAGCCTGTGGCGCTGCGCATCGAGGAGGTTTAACGGATTGGCGCGCTGGCCCCGGCATTTGCTGCATGGGATCAGGCCGGCGCAATCAGGCAAAAGTGGGGTTTCGGGCGCATCCGCGCTTGTCCTTCCCTGCTGTTCCGCGCTACGAGACGCATTAAATTCATGTTTGAAGGGATGAGCATATGGCCGATGCACAAGAGTTTCAGGATCGCCTTTTGTCGCTGGGTCTGGCCCGCGTATCGGAAGCGGCGGCTCTTGCCTCGGCCAAGCTGATCGGGCGCGGCGATGAGAAAGCGGCGGATCAGGCGGCAGTGAATGCGATGCGCGACCAGCTGAACCTGCTCGATATCGCAGGCGTCGTCGTAATTGGCGAGGGCGAACGCGATGAGGCCCCAATGCTATTCATCGGCGAAGAGGTTGGCACCGGTAACGGCCCAGCGGTGGATATCGCGCTGGACCCGCTGGAAGGCACCACGCTGACGGCCAAGGATATGCCCAATGCGCTGACAGTCATCGCCATGGCCCCGCGCGGCACGCTGCTGCATGCGCCCGATGTCTATATGGACAAGCTGGCGATTGGTCCTGGCTTCAAAGTGGATACCGTCACATTGGAAATGGCACCCGCCGAACGGGTGCGCGCATTGGCAAAAGCCAAGGGCTGCGCGCCGTCCGATATTACGGTCTGCGTGTTGGAACGCCCGCGCCATGAGGCGATGATCGCTGAAATTCGCGACACGGGGGCCGCGATCCGGTTGATCACCGATGGAGATGTGGCTGGCGTCATCCACTGCGCCGAAGCCGATATAACGGGCATCGACATGTATATGGGCTCTGGCGGCGCACCCGAGGGCGTGCTTGCAGCCTCGGCGCTCAAATGCATGGGCGGGCAGATCTATGGCCGCTTGCTGTTTCGCAATGATGATGAGCGGGGCCGCGCTGCCAAAGCCGGCATCACCGACCTCAACCGCATTTATACCCGTGATGAGATGGTGACCGCAGACGTGATCTTTGCCGCGACCGGCGTCACGCAGGGTTCCATCTTGTCAGGCATCAAGACCGAACCCGGCTGGATCACCACCGAAACCCTGCTTATGCGCTCCAAAACCGGGTCCGTGCGGCGAATGATCTATCGCAGCCCGGTAAAGTAAGCGCTGCCCTTTTGGGCGTCATCTTTGCCATGATACGCAAATCGCCAATCCGCCGTCCGCGCCCAGCCTCACCCGCTGGGCGCAGGCCATAATACCCGAACGGGGATTGCACCGACCCGTATTTCTTGGCACTCCTTTGCCATGATATCACCTTCCCCCCAAACCGCCGCCTTCCTGAATGTCGAAACCTCCGCCACAGGCCGCCGCTGGGTTGGCCCGGATGCGGAGGCGCTGCGTCTGGCCGAGGCGATGGCACAGGTGACACGCCTGCCGCAGGCGCTTTGCGTCACGCTGGTGCGGCGCGGCGTGGCACCCGAGGCGGTGGCCGCCTATATGGCCCCTGCCCTACGCGATCTGTTACCAGACCCGTTAACGCTGAAAGATATGGGCCTTGCCGCCACCCGTTTTCTGGCCGCCCTCAAAGCGCGCCAGCGGATCGCGATTTTTGCGGATTACGATGTGGATGGCGGGGCTTCGGCGGCACTCTTGCTGGTCTGGCTGCGCGATATGGGCCACAAGGCCACACTCTATATCCCCGACCGGATTGATGAGGGTTACGGCCCCAATGTCCCCGCCATGCAAAGCCTTGCACGTGACCATGATCTGATTGTCTGCGTCGATTGCGGCACGCTCAGCCATGAACCGATTGCGGCAGCCTCGGGCGCGGATGTGGTGGTGCTCGACCATCACCTTGGCGGCGAAACCCTACCCCCGGCGCTGGCGGTGGTGAACCCGAATCGACAAGATGAAAGCGGCGATCTGGCACATCTTTGCGCGGCCTCGGTGGTATTTTTGATGCTGGTGGAGGCCAACCGCCAGCTTCGCGCCGAGAACGTGACCGGGCCGGACCTGATGGCGATGCTGGATCTTGTGGCCCTTGCCACGGTGGCCGATGTGGCACCGCTCATTGGGGTGAACCGGGCGCTGGTGCGCCAAGGGCTTAAGGTCATGGCGCGGCGAGACCGGGTGGGGCTGCGCGCGCTGGCTGATGTGGCGCGGATGGATCAGGCCCCCAACACTTACGCTTTGGGCTTTTTGCTCGGCCCGCGCGTCAATGCGGGTGGGCGTATCGGGCAGGCCGATCTGGGTGCGCGGCTATTGGCGACGGATAATCCGGCTGAGGCTGCCGCGATGGCCGAACGGCTGGATATGCTCAACACCGAGCGGCGCGATATTGAGGCGGCGGTGCGCGCGGCAGCGCTGGCACAGGCCGAGGAACGCGGTATCGACGGCCCCCTGGTTTGGGCAGCGGGTGCAGGCTGGCATCCGGGCGTGGTGGGGATTGTGGCCGCCCGGTTAAAGGAGGCAACGGGGCGGCCCGCAGTGGTCATCGGGCTGGAGGATGGGCTTGGCAAAGGCTCTGGCCGTTCGGTCGCCGGGGTGGACCTTGGGGCTGCCATTCACCGGCTGACCACAGAGGGGCTTTTACTGCGCGGCGGCGGCCACAAGATGGCGGCGGGGCTGACCGTGGCCGAAGACCAAATTCCGGCGGCGATGGCGCGCTTGGGCGAGTTGCTGGCGCGCCAAGGGGCGGGCAGCGGCGGGCCTGCCGATTTGCGGCTGGACGGTTTGCTGATGCCGTCGGCCGCAACGCCCGCGCTGATCGAGAAGATTGAGGCTGCCGGCCCCTTTGGCGCTGGCAACCCCGCCCCGCGTTTTGCCTTTGCTGACCAGCAGGTCACGGCCCGCCGCGTGGGTGAAAGCCATCTGCGCATCAGCTTTGGCGATGGCTTGGGCAGCAAGATCGACGGAATCGCCTTTGGGGCCTTTGACGGCCCTCTTGGCCCGATGCTGGAAAGCCCGGGACACGCCCGGTTTCACCTTGCAGGCCGGCTGGAGCTTAACACTTTCGGGGGGCGTACCAAGGTGCAGCTACGTCTGGAAGACGCCGCACGGGCGGAAAAATAAATCATCAAAAAAAGTTCTACTTTACCCCTTGCGAAGCGCGACGGGTCTGAGTAAACACCCCTCACTGAAAGTGCGGTCCGTTCGTCTATCGGTTAGGACACCAGGTTTTCAACCTGGGAAGAGGGGTTCAAC
>CALEMZ010000301.1 GCA_937910975.1 uncultured Pseudorhodobacter sp.
TTTGAACCGTTCTTTACGACCAAGGATCAAGGGAAGGGCACGGGCCTTGGCTTGCCCATAGTAAAGAAAATCATTGAAGAGCATGGCGGCACGCTGGTGCTTTTCGATGCGGGAATTTTTGAAGGAAATACCCATGCCGGGGCGATGGCTGAAATCAGCCTGCCAAGGTCTAGGGGCAGAAACGCGGGCCGCAAGGCCGGAGGGGAACGATGAGCAGCATTTTAATTGTTGATGACGAACGCGATATCCGCGAACTGATCGGGGATATTCTTAAGGATGAGGGCTATGCCGTGCGCCTCGCCGGGAATTCCGACGAATGTATGGCCGAAATCGGGGCAGAAGCTCCAGCGCTGATGATCCTCGATATTTGGCTGAAAGATAGCCTAATGGATGGGATCGACATTCTTAAGACGGTGAAGCGCGATAACCCGGATGTGCCTGTGGTCATCATCTCGGGCCATGGCAATATTGAAATTGCTGTCGCTGCGATCAAGCAAGGGGCTTATGATTTCATCGAAAAGCCTTTCAACATTGACCAGTTGATGGTGGTTGTCAGCCGCGCAATGGAAACCAGCCGTTTGCGGCGCGAGAACTCTGATTTGCGGCGGCGCGATGTGACGGCCTCGGATATGCTTGGATCAAGTACGGCCTTCAAGACATTGAAATCACATCTTGAAAAAGTTACAAAGTCCAACGGGCGAGTGATGTTGACCGGGCCTGCAGGGTCAGGCAAGGAACTGGCTGCGCGTTTCGTTCACAGCAATTCGAACCGAGCTTTGGCACCTTTCGTTACGGTAACTTCCGCCGCGATTGAGCCGGAGCGGATGGAAGAGGTGTTGTTTGGCCGCGAAACCGGCGAGCGCGGCGTGGAGCAGGGCTTGTTGGAACAGGCCCATGGCGGCTTGATATATTTTGATGAGGTGGCAGAAATGCCGCTCGGCACGCAATCCAAGATATTGCGGGTGCTGGTGGATCAACAATTTACTCGTGTCGGCGGCGTGGACAAGGTGCGCGTGGATTTGCGCGTCATCTCCTCGACCACCCGCGATTTGCGGGTCGAAATTGCGGCGGGGCGCTTTCGGCAGGAACTGTATGATCGGTTGAACGTAGTGCCGATTGCGGTGCCAAGCCTTGAGGACCGACGCGAGGATATCCCTGAACTGACCGCTTATTTCATCGACATGTTTCACCGCACCCAAGGTCTGCCACTACGCAGTTTGTCGAGCGAAGCCGAGGCGATGCTGCAAACGATGCAATGGCCCGGCAACGTGCGCCAATTGCGTAATGTGATTGAACGCGTACTGATCCTTGGCGACAGCACTGGCCCGGTGGACGTGAAGGAACTGCCGGGGCAGGAGCCTTTGGGCCGCAAGGATGGCCGCCTGATCTTGGGCGGTGCCTTGGCTACCTTGCCGTTGCGCGAGGCCCGCGAGTTGTTCGAGAAGGAATATCTGCTGACCCAGATTAACCGTTTTGGCGGCAACATCAGCCGGACAGCAAGCTTTGTGGGCATGGAGCGCAGCGCGCTGCATCGCAAGTTGAAATCCTTGGGCGTTGTGACCACGAACAAATCCGGGGCGCGCATGGCGCGGCTGGAAGACAGCGATGATGGCGATGAGGATGAATAGCGCCTACACTTGTCCAGATTGACCCTGCCGGGTGCATCTGCCAATGAAGAGGCAGGATGTTTTGATCTTCCGCGACCACGGAGAGTTGAGCTATGAAAGTTATCATCTGCGGTGCGGGGCAGGTGGGGTGGCAAATCGCGCGCCATCTGTCTGGTGAAAAAAATGACGTGACGGTGGTTGATTTCAACGCTGATCTGGTGCGCCGGGCCACCGATACGCTGGACGTTCAGGGCATCGTTGGCTTTGCCAGCTACCCTGATGTGCTGGATCGTGCTGGCGCGCGAGATGCCGATATGATCATCGCCGCGACCCATTCTGATGAGGTGAATATGGTCACCTGTCAGGTCGCGCATTCGGTATTCTCGGTGCCACGCAAAATTGCGCGCCTTCGGTCGCAAAGCTATCTTGATGCAATTTACACCGATCTGTACCGCCGCGACCACATGCCGATCGACGTGGTGATCAGCCCGGAAAAGGAAGTGGCTGAGGCTGCACTGCAACGGCTTGCGGCGCCTGCAACCTTTGACACCGAAAGCTTCATGGGCGGCAAGGCGCAGCTTTTGGGCATCGTGCTGGACGAAGATTGCCCGGTGCTCAACACACCTTTGCGCCAGTTATCCGAACTCTTTTCCACGTTACGCGCAATCGTCGTCGGTGTGCGCCGCGATGAGCGCCTGTTTGCGCCTGATCCGGGCGACCAGCTGTTTGCCGAAGACCGTATCTATATTTTTGCCCATACCGAAGACCTGAACCGCACGTTGGAAATCTTTGGCAAGACCACCCGCAAACAAGAACGCGTGGTGATTGTGGGCGGCGGAAATGTTGGGCTTGGTGTGGCCAAAGCGTTGGAGGCGCGCACCGAACGGATGCGCGTCAAGGTGATCGAGAAGAGCCGCGAAAGGGCCGAAAAGGCCGCCGATGGCTTGGAGCGAACCATCGTTCTGAATGGCGACGGCATGGATATGGACATTTTGCTGGAAGCTGGGATTGATCGGGCGGATGCGGTGTTGGTCGTGACGGATGACGACAAAACCAATCTTCTGGTCGCGGTGCGTGCCAAACAGGCGGGCTGTCAGATGGCGATTGCCTTGGTAAACGACCCAACTTTGGTGCCGCTGATGGGGGCTTTGGATATTGATGCTTTCATCAACCCGCGCGCCACAACCGTGTCGTCAATCTTGCGCCATATCCGCCATGGCCGCGTCCGGTCAATCTATTCCATCGGTGATGCCGAAGCGGAGATGATTGAGGCGCAGGTGCTGTCCACATCGCCACTGGCCGGGCGGCTTATCAAGGAAACCGAGTTTCCCGAAGGTGTGCTGGTTGGCGCGGTGATGAAGGGCGATAAGGTTTTGAAACCCACGGGCGATCTGCGCATGGAAGAGGGCGATGTTATCGCTTTGTTTTCCATGGCGAAAGATGTGCCAGAGGTGGAGCGCCTGTTGCAGGTCTCCGTCGACTTTTTCTAAGCGGCCATGATGCGGCGTATTTTAGAATTGCCATTACTTGTGCTCCTGACCGGGGCCGGATCTTTGGCGATGCTATTGCCAGCGGCCCATGCCGCCGTTTTTTCCGATCACACCGTGGCGCGCCCGTTCTTTTACGGTGCAGTCATGTTTTTTCTGCTGTCCATTGTTGTCGGGATAGCCACATTAAATCACCGCCCACGTTCGGTAGCGCGCGGCCAGCTTGCCACCCTGGTCGGGGCCTATCTTTGGCTCCCTTTCCTCTTTGCCATCCCGTTTGCCGAAGCGGTGAAAGACACCAGTTTTACTAATGCCTGGTTCGAAATGGTGTCTTCCTTCACCACGACTGGGGCCACGCAATATGACATACCGGGGCGGCTTTCGCCCTCTTTGCATTTGTGGCGCGCGCTTGTGGGTTGGATGGGCGGTTTTTTTGTACTGCTGTCGGCGGTTGCGGTTCTGGCCCCATTGAATCTCGGCGGGGTAGAGGTGCTTTCGGGCCGGGTGCCTGGACGCGGGGCGCGAGGAGTCGAGCAGATCACCCATGCCGCAGAGCCTGCGGAACGCCTGATCCGCCATGCCTCGACGCTGTTTCCGGCCTATCTTGGACTGACATTGCTGCTTTGGACATTATTGTTGATGGCAGGAGAAAAGGGCCTGACGGCGCTTTGCCTCGCGATGTCAACGCTTTCCACCAGTGGCATCACCAATGGCGAAGGGGTGGCGACGGCAAGTAGCGGTTTGATTACGGAGGTCTTGCTTTTCTTGTTCATGACCCTAGCTATTACCCGCCGGAGTATGCCGGGGGCAGTGCTGACAGATCGCAATCACGCGCTTTTTGAAGATCACGAGGTACGACTTGCGCTGTTTTTCATAGTGCTAGTGCCGACGCTGTTGTTCTTTCGCCACTGGCTTGGTGCCTTGGTTGTTGACGACGTTCTGAATGCCGGGGCTGCATTCAACGCGCTTTGGGGCGGTTTGTTCACCACGTTGTCCTTCCTTACCACAACCGGGTTTGAAAGCGCGCATTGGCAAGAGGCCCGGTCTTGGTCGGGCCTTAACAGTCCGGGGCTTTTGCTTTTGGGGCTTGCGATGATGGGCGGCGGGATCGCGACAACCGCAGGCGGGCTGAAGCTGCTGCGCGTCTATGCGCTGGCCAGACACGGGGAGCGTGAGATGGGCCGCCTTGTCCACCCCAGTTCTATCGGCGGTGGTGGGGATAGTGAGCGCCGTTTGCGGCGGGGTGGGGCTTATGTGGCGTGGATATTCTTTATGCTCTATGCCATCACCTTTGCGATTGTCATTGCAGCCCTTTCATTGCGCGGCCTTGATTTCGAACAAAGCCTTGTGCTGACCATCGCTGCCGTAACCACGACCGGGCCGCTGGCCGCGATGGCTGGCGACGCGCCAATTCGGATGATCGAGCTGACTCTTTCGGTAAAAGCGATCCTTGGGGCGGCAATGATCATCGGCCGGGTTGAGATTTTGGCAATCCTTGCCCTTTTGGCCCCTGGAGTGTGGCGCAGGTAAGACGATAATTGTCTCAGCGGGGTATTGCACCCGCTTTTGGGCTGGAATGTAGGCAAAACCCGTTTCATACTGCGTGGATTGACCTTCCGGGAGGCATCGGAGGCGAAAACGGTAACCAAAAGAAAAAAAGGCAATCCAATA
>CALEMZ010000302.1 GCA_937910975.1 uncultured Pseudorhodobacter sp.
CCCTCGCAGCAACCGTCTTGTTCTGGCTTTGATTATCAATGAGTCTGGAGCCTAGATTAATCGCACTGTTCGATCCGGAATAAGTGGCGAAAATGAACGCAGTGAGTTCCCAAATCGGATCGACGCTATCATCAGTGGGCATCTTTTTTTACGAGTTCATAGAGATCACCAACCGTAACAAGGCTTTGTGCTTCACTATCTAGAATTTTAAACTTAAACGGCTCTTCAATCGCCATAAGCATCTCGACGTCATCTTAGTCGTCATTCAGATCGACGACATTCAACGCTTCAGTAATGCTACTGCGATTGAACGGCCACATCATATCACCTCGTGTTGCAATGATGCGTTTGCATATCTCTTAACTCAGGCGCGCCCGTAGGCCTCGGCGATGGCGACCTTCAGCGCAGATTCGGGCGTGTGATCGGCCCATGTGACAAGTTGGAAGGCGGGATAGAACCGTTCCGCCGCCATCACCGCGCCGGAGATCAGCCGGTCAATCTGCTCCGGCCCGGCAATCTGCCCGCCCGCAAGGCAAAGCCCGTAGCGCCAGACCATCAGCTTCTGGTCGGCCCACCATGTAAACGCCCCCGTCCAGACCATATCATTGCAACGGTTCAGCAGGTCATAAAGCGCCGAAACGCGGCCCTCGGGGGGCTCCATCTCAAAGGTGCAGATCAGCCGCAGCGTCTCATCCTGCGCCGACCATGCCAGCGTCAGCGAATAGGTGCGCCACTGGCCTTCCACCGCCATCGCGATCTGATCATCTGTAACCCGGTCAAACTCCCAAGCATGGGACTCGGCCAAGGTTTCGACGATGTCGATCGGGTGGATATCCTCAGAAAGGTAGTCCTCAGAAAGTGACATTGCCCCGCCTCGTTGTTTTACCCCCATGGTATGCCCGCGATTCACGACATACCACAAGGAGCTGAGTCTCTTGCAAGAGCAAGCGTATCGCAGACATGACCCTTACTAGATATAGTGTTTGAGGAACGAAACCCTGTAAAGGAAATTCTGCAAATTCTTCTGTGGGTGTGGCTCGCTGTGTGTGGCTCGCTGTGGCTCGCCACGCAAATTTGCACAGTTTGACAACCAAAGTTGCAGCAGCGCGGTTTTTGGCTGCAGGCTGTAAATCACCAAGAAGTAGCCTTCTCAACCCCCGCGTATCGGATGGCGGCCCTTATCCACAAGTTTTTGATAGCGCGCCTTTAACGCGAAGCGAACGGCCCACAGCCGACTTTTACCCTGGATCAATATGCTGTACTGCGGCCCGCCATTCGTGCATCACGCAGCATTTTGTCGGCTTGATCGTCGGTGTGCGGACGATTCTGCCGTTCGCTGCGGAGCCCTAAACTGTGCTGCGTCTGTGAGAGGGTCGAAGATGGACTTAGAGAGGACATTATGCCCCCCCAGATCGGTGCTCTTTTCTCGTCCTATCGGGGATCGCAACCCACGAAACATAGCTTCACTCTCGGCTCATGAGCCAGTCGATGAATACCTCTTGGCAGAGTTTCCTCGCTTTGCGGTGAAGGACCCGCGACTTCATGAGCGGATCCGAGAATCTAAAACCGACGTGCTGATCATGTGTCATCAAGCCGGAGCCGTGCGCAATTTTGGACCGAAGTGCATATATATCATTCACGTCTTTCCTCGGAACCCCTTTTGCATGGGTCTCAATCAGGTCTCTGAAACATTCGCTTATTGACTTCTCATAAATCGCTTGGTCGCACTTTTTGCATTTCTCGACTTGTCTGGGATTGTGGATTAGGCTTTCGAGCGCGAAGACGATCGCGCTAAATGATAGTGAGGCAGACGTGCTATGAACGACTTTGGATTTCTGCAGCCAGTGTGCAGAGAGGTCTGCCATTGCCTTCTCTAGCAGTGAAAGTGCCTCATACTTTTGGAAATACGCTCCAATCGTTGTCGGCAGGTGAAATCTGCTGTCGGGCATTATTCCGAGTTGCCCGAAGTAGACGCTTGGTTCCATGAGTGGCACTTCATCTAGGCTCCAGACCCATTAATTTGCTTGAGGCTTTGATGCCTGCATGATTCAAG
>CALEMZ010000303.1 GCA_937910975.1 uncultured Pseudorhodobacter sp.
AGTACATTAATTCTGAAATGATACCAATGTAAAAAATTATCGCTTCGGTATCTGTTGGTCTCGAAGCTCACCTATGGGGAGACGACAATGTACAACAAAGCTGGAAAACTCTCACGTCGCGGATTTCTATACGGAACCGGAGCGACAGGACTTGCGCTGACGGCCTCGGGCCTCGTTCTGCCGCATGCCGCATTTGCAGACACACCCAACAAAGGCGGGCATTTCGTACTGGGACTGAAGGGCGGTGAAAGCACTGACACGCTTGATCCTGCAATCAATCTGGGCAGCGCCAGCTCATATGTACTCTACGCTTTTGGCGACTATCTGGTAGAAATCGCACCGGATGGTAGTCTTGTTCCGTCGCTGGCCGAAAGCTGGGAGGCGACCGAAGGTGGTAAGGTCTGGCATTTCAGTATCCGGCAGGGTGTTGAATTCCACAACGGCAAGATGCTTACAGCCGAAGACGTTGTTAAGACGTTGCAACGCCACTCCAATGAGGATGCGCAATCCGGCGCGCTTGGGATCATGCGCGGGATTGAAGAAATCAAAGCGGATGGCAATACCGTCTCGCTGACCCTGACCACACCCAATGCTGATCTGCCCTATCTAATGACCGACTATCATCTGATCATTCAACCGGATGGTGGGATGGATAATCCAGCGGGTGGTGTCGGCACTGGGCCCTACAAACTAACCGCCGAAGAGCCGGGCGTGCGCTACACGTTCGAGAAATTCGAGAACCACTGGAATCGCGATGTCGGACATTTCGACACGCATGAGATCATTATTATTAACGATGACACGGCCCGCGCTGCTGCGCTGCAGTCAGGTCAGGTGCACGCGATCGATAAGGTGCCACCGCGGGTGGCCGATCTGATCGGAAGAGCACCGGGCGTAGGTGTCGGTGTTACACCGGGGCGTGGCCACTACATCTTTGCGATGCATACCGACACCGCGCCGTTTGACAACAAAGACCTTCGTCTAGCGTTGAAATACGCAATTAACAGGCAAGAACTGGTAGATACCGTGCTGAATGGCTATGGTGCGATTGGGAACGATATTCCGATCAATGATGCCTATCCGCTCTTTGATGACAGTCTGCCTCAACGCGAATTTTCATTGGAAAAGGCAGCGGAGCATTACGCCAAGTCCGGTCACGACGGCTCACCCATCGTGCTTCAGGTCTCGGATGCTGCCTTCCCTGGTGCGATTGATGCTGCCCAGCTGTTTCAGCAGACTGCCAATGCCGCAGGCATTCCTTTGCAGGTCAAGCGCGAACCAGCAGACGGCTATTGGTCTGAGATTTGGAACAACCAACCTTTCTGCGCCTCGTTCTGGGGTGGTCGTCCGGTGCAGGACCAGATGTGGTCAACCGGTTACCTTTCGACCGCAGACTGGAATGACACCCGCTTCAAGAATGACGCGTTTGACGCGCTGCTGCTTGAGGCACGGGCGGAGTTGGACGAGGCGCGTCGCAAGGAGCTGTATTCACAGATGGCGCGGATTGTCTGGGAGGAAGGCGGGTTGATCAACCCGATGTTCAACAACTTCATTGATGGGTATTCTGAGACTCTTGGGGGTTGGGGCCGTCACTACAGCCAGATGATGAACGGGTTTGCTTCAAAACTGACCTGGTTCGCCTGAGGACATCAGATAGATGCATCCACTCATTAAACTCCTGATCCAGCGCTTGTCGCTGGGTCTGCTGCTCTTGGCGGCGTCGACCGTGCTGATTTTTGTCGGCACGTCGATTCTGCCGGGGGACCTGGCGCAGGCCGTATTAGGGCAAACAGCTACACCCGAAGCGCTGGCCAACCTGCGCGCAGAGCTTGGGCTCGAACAACCCGCATTGACGCGGTATCTGAACTGGGTGGGTGGCATTCTCCATGGTGATCTTGGCACCGCCTTGACCAATGGTGCCGACATCTCTCAGTCCATCGCGCGGCGATTGGGCAATACGCTGTTCTTGGCCTTCTGGGCGGCGGTCACCTCAGTGCCGCTGGCGTTA
>CALEMZ010000304.1 GCA_937910975.1 uncultured Pseudorhodobacter sp.
GGCTAACGCACGGCTTGGCCCAAACCTGGTGATTGGATCGGTACTGTTTGGTATGGGTTGGGGCCTTGCCGGCCTGTGCCCCGGCCCGGCAATGGCCTCGCTGAGTTTCGGCGGATGGGGGGGGATGCTCTTTCTTCTCGCCATGATGGCTGGTATGTATATTGCCCCGCCAATCCGGCGACAGATTGAACAGCGAGCAGCCCAGGTTTGAGGCCTAATTCCAAGGAAAAAATGATGGATATTCGTACCCTTACGCCAACCTATGCCGTATCACCGCAGATCGAGCTTTCCGACCTCCCAGCGATCAAAGCGGCGGGCTATGTTGCGGTAATCGACAACCGCCCAGACGCCGAAATTCCAGCCGATTTGCACGCGGATACCATTCGCGTTGCGGCCGAGGCGGCGGGGCTTACCTTTATCGCCAACCCCATTATCGGCGGCATGCTGACGATGGAAAACGTAAAGGCCCAAGCCGCAGCGCTTGAGGCCAGTTCTGGCCCGGTACTGGCCTATTGCGCCTCGGGCAATCGCTCCTCCATCGTTTGGGCGCTGGCCCATGCGGGCAAGATGCCGACGGATGAGCTGATCGGCATTCCCGCACGCCATGGCTATCAGCTTGAGGCTTTGCGCGGGCAGTTGGATGCCATGGCCCAAAACGGCTAAGCGAAAAAGCTGCTGATCCCTTGCAATACTGCAGCGCCGGCCCTCCTTGCCCGGCGTCTTGCTATCCATCAACCACGCCTATTCATGCCCCTGAGTATCCTCAGCCGAGGCAAGCTCTGCCAGGGTGACGGGCTTGATCGGGGATCGGATACGGAAATACCCAGTTTCCCCCATCGATCGCATATTTTCCTGCGCCAGAACGGCACTAACTGTCAGCCCGCAATAGCGCCCTTGGCAGGGGCCCATCCCGGCGCGGCAAAACGCCTTGGCCTGATTGGGGCCAAGGCAGCCAAGCTGCGCCGAACGCCGGATATCACCCGCCGTCACCTCTTCGCAGCGGCATACAATTGTATTGTCTTGCGGCGAAAGCGCCTGTGCCATGGGTGGATATGCGGCATCGAGAAACGGGCGGATGGCCCGCTCTGCCTGCAATCGCCGAACCAAGGAGCGCGCTTTTTGGTCTCGCTGCGGCGCTGTGATCCGCCCAAGCTGTTGGGCAATCTGCAGTGCTGCAAGCGCCCCGGCTACGCGGGCAACCTTGGCCCCGCCGATCCGCGCCCCATCGCCTGCGATAAACACGGTTTTCACCGCAGTTTGGCCCCATACGTCCAGTTCGGGCGCAAAGCAGGCCTGCCCCGCATCCCAGCGATGCGCAATGCCGATAGTTCGCGCGGCTTGGGTGTTTGGCACCACGCCATGGTGCAAAAAAACCGATCCCGCAGCAATCCGATGGGCTTTTCCGCCCGAGACAAACCGAAGCGCCTCCGCATGCGCCGCGCCCTCAATTGCAATATCAGTCGCGGCAAGGTAGCGCGGCACCCCGCCCCGCCAAAGCTCATAGAGCATCGCGAGGCCATTGCGCAGATCGCGCCACCCGTGCAGCGCGCCCAGCACATGGCGTATCGCACGCAACGCATCGCCTTTGGTCTGGGTTTCCACCAAAGCCAAAGGCGGGGCACCCGCCCGCAGCATTTGAACGGCGAGCAGGTATAGCAACGGCCCCGCCCCCACCAAGACCGCACGCGCGGAAACAAGCCCCGATTGCTTGAGCATGATCTGCCCCGCCCCCACAGTCATCACCCCCGGCAAGGTCCAGCCCGGAAGCGGCATCGGGCGTTCCAGCGCGCCGGTTGCCAGCAATATCCGTTTACCTGTCACCCGATGACTTTGCCCCGCCCGCGTATAGTGAACGCTCACAGCCTCCTCAACCGACCAGACAACAGCCCCGGCAATGTGATGGATGTTTGGGTGGTCTAGCCCCGCAGTCAGGGCGGTGCCTTCGGTGAAATCGCGGCCCAGAATATCGCCGCGCAAGGGGGCCACACGGTCCACATCCCGGTAAATCTGGCCACCGGGCCGGGGTTGTTCATCCAAGACCACAACGGTCAGCCCAATCTGTGCCGCTGTCGCTGCGGCGGCCATGCCCGCTGGACCCGCACCGATGATGATCAGGTCACAGTGCATCTTGCCCCCCTTGCGGGTCAGCAAGACTTGATATCCGCAAACCTGCTGAAACCTCCAGCATACAGGCCTGCCGGGTCACGCCCTCGATCGTCACCAAGCAATCAAAGCAAGCACCCATCATGCAATACGGCCCGCGCGGTGCGCCTGAAACCGGTGTTTCGCGAAAGCTGGTAATCCCCACCGCCAGCAAAGCCGCTGCCAGATTGGCACCTTCCGGCAAATCCAACCTTCGCCCGCGATACCACACCGAAACCAATGCGGTACTGGCATTCAGGCTATGAAACTCTGAAACGGTTTTCACTGAACACCTCCAAATCAGGGGCGGCTGGGGTATTTTCCAGCCAGTCCGGCAGGAAAAAAGCATGGGCCGGGGCCAGAGTAATCCCGCTATGGCAAGTCACAAGATAGGCCCCCGGCATCAGGGCACTTTGGTGATAGATCGGCAAACCATCGGGGGAAAGCACCCGCAAAGCGCCCCAACTGCGCACGATCTGGGCGCGGCCAAGCGCAGGATAGGCGGCAATCGCATCGCGCGCCAAAGCCACCACACCCTTTTGGGTTACGCCATCATCCAGCCCAACCTCTTCTTCCGTGGCCCCGATCTGAATACCACCTTCCGCGACCTGCCGCGCCGTGATCGACGGGCGGTTGATAAGTTTCGGCAACTTTTCCGTGATAAGAAGCTGCCCCCGCTGGGCGCGCACCGGGGCCTTGAACCCCAGCTTCGGGCCAAGCTCCGCCGCCCCCAAACCCGCCGCAAGCACCAGCTTTTGCGCGCGCACAACCGTGCCATCCGCGCAGTGAATGGCAAACATATCCGCCTTCTTCACATCCGTCACGCGCTTACCGCAAAGCACTTGGCCACCCAAGCGGCGCACATCATCTGCCAAATACATCAATAACTTAAGCGGGTTCACTTGGCCGTCCTGATGGTGCAAAATCGCGCCAAACACCTTGGGGCCAATGGCAGGTTCTTCGCGCCGCAAAGCACTTTGATCCAGCACTTCATACGGGTAATCCCCGCCCAGCTTGCGCTTCAGCGCTTCATATTCAGCAACCGTGCTGGCCAGGCTCTCTTCGGAAAAATGCAGGTCATAGCCGCCCCGTTGTTCCAGCGCGAGCTTGCATCCGGTATTGCCTTGCAATTGGGCAGCAAAATCGGCCCAAGCGGTAGCGGATTGCTGGCTCCACCTTGCATATCGCGGCTGTTCCTTGCCCTTGGATTGCACCCAGATCAGGCCAAAATTACCCCGGCTGGCGCGAAAACTGCCATCATCGCCGTCGATGACGATAACCCGCCGCCCCCGTCGCAACAGCCCCCAAGCCACCGAAAGGCCAACGACACCCCCGCCAACGATCGCATAATCCGCTTCCAAAATGTCCCCTGCCGCTGGCTGAAAGGAAATACGCGCGCTTACCCCCCGCGCTTGGGCGGCTCGATGTAGATCGCGCGAAAATCGTTCACATTGGTTAAGGTTGGCCCGGTGATGACCTGCGCATCAAGTGCGGCAAAAAAGCTGTGGCTGTCATTGGCAGCCAATGCAGCTTCAGGATCAACACGCGCGGCACCTGCGCGCGCCAGAAGGTCTGGGTCCACCAAGGCACCGGCAATTTCGGCGGCACCGTCAACGCCGTCCGTATCGCCTGCCAACAGGTAAATGCCGGGCGCGCCTGCAAGTTCAATCGCGGCAGCAAGGCAAAATTCTGCATTCGGCCCGCCAATGCCCGCGCCGCGCCGTGTCACCGTCAGCTCCCCACCGGAAAGCACCACCACCGGCTGCGCGCCCTGCCCCAGATTGGCGGCAATGGTTTTGGCAAGCTGCGCCTGCGCCTGCCCCAAATCCCGCGCCTCGCCTTCCAGGGCATCGCCCAGAACAAGTACCTGACAGCCCGCAGCCCGCGCCAGCGCCGCCGCGGCCTCCAGTGATTGTGCCGGGGCCGCGATGATATGGGTTTTGGCATGGGCAAGGCGCGGATCGCCGCAAGGGATCACGCCGCTTGATTGCGCCAGCGCCGCCCGCGCAGTCTTTGGCAAAGGGATGTTGTAACGGTCCATGATCGCCATGGCATCCGCGCCGCAGCTATCATCGCCCACCGTCGGCCCAGAGGCGATGAAGGCCGGATCATCGCCCGGCACGTCCGAAATCAACAGGGCCAGCATCTGCGCCGGGGCGGCCTGCGCCGCCAATTGCCCGCCCTTCACCTCGCTCAGATGTTTGCGCGCCACATTCATCGCCGAAATCGGCGCGCCACAGGCCAGAAGGGCTGCATTCACCGCTTGCTTTTCGGCCAGGCTCATCCCAAAGGCGGGGGCGCAAAGCAGGGCCGATCCGCCGCCGGATATCAAGGCCAGCACCAGATCATCCGGCCCCAGCCCCGCCAGCAAGGCCAGCATCCGCGCAGTGGCGGCAACGCCAGCAGCATCGGGCACCGGATGCGCGGCCTCAACAATCTCAATTCCCTTGCAAGGCCGGGCATAGCCATAGCGCGTAATCACCAAGCCCTCACAGGGGCCATAATGCGCCTCCACCGCCTCTGCCATCCGGGCTGAGGCCTTGCCCGCGCCGATCACGATCAGGCGCCCCTTGGGGCGCGCGGGCAAATGCTGCGCCACCACGCGCATGGGGTCGGCGGTCGCCACGGCAACATCGAACAACTGGCGCAGAAAAGCTGTGGGGGCGATCATATCAGCCAAGCAATTTCGTGTAATCGCTGACCAGCAGATGTGTTGGCGCCACGTCTTCCTCGATCTCGGCAAAACGCCCAATCGGCTCGCGGAAGATATTGTCGGTCTCGTCATCATTGACGGTGGAAACCTCGCCAATCAGCACATCGCCGCCCTCTCCCCAAAACGCATGCCAGTCACCCGGCATCAGGGTCACGCTTTCACCCGGAGCCAGTTTCAGCTTTTCCCCCGGCCCATAGCGGCGCGCAATGCCGTCGCAATAAACATTGCCACCGCGGTCCTCGGCAAAATGGCCCTGATCGTCAGAGCCGAAAAGCTCCACCACCAAAGTGGCCCCGCCCCGGTTGATGATATCTTCGGCTTTCAACGCATGGGTATGCATCGGCGAAAGCTGATCTTGCCGCGAAATCAACAGCTTCTCAGCATAGCACATGCCGCCGCCGCGTTGTAAATCAGACAAAAGACCGTTGCGCAGGGTGAACAGGAACAAGCCCATCTCGTCATATCGCCCCTGCCCGTAATCGGTAATATCCCAGCCACAACGCCCCGAAATGACCCGCGTAGCCACGCTGGCATTGGCCCTGAACTGCTCCGGCGTCCAATTGGCAAAGGGTGGCAGAACAAAGCCGTATTGGCCGATCATCTCAGCGGCAGAGGCCATAATTGTGTTGATGTCAGAGCGTTTCACGCTGCGGCCTCCATTACCCAAAACTCAAGAACCATTGCCGCTGTTTTTGTAAGGTGCAGGTGGCCATAGGGTTCCCCTGTCTGCGAGTTGTTCTATTCAGCAAAGCCGCTTTCGTGGCCAAGTTCAAGGCTGAATACAGCAATCGCCACCGCCTTTTGGCCCACGCAAGCCAAGACATCGGGTGTCATATGGTTGACCATAAGTCATACTGCCCCCCGCCCAACGGCATAGCCAGCCAATCGCTGCAAATAAAAAACAGGCGAGGAGCAACCCCCGCCTGCAAATTTTGCAGCATGTTAGCTCTCTAAACCAAATTGTCGGAGTTTTATCTGGCCCGGTTCGAAACTGATGCGGTGAAGCCATTGATAAATATCAGGCAATACCACATTCTTTAAGGCGCGAAGTTGCAGCTTCGCGCCTTAACCCCAATCTCCTCAGCTACAGCCGGATGTCCCACCGCAGGTGTTGCACTTCATGCAGGTGCCGTTGCGCACTAGCGTGTAATTACCACATTCCCCGCAAGCCTCGCCCTCATAGCCCTGCATCTTGGCCTTGACGCGCAGGTCCATGCCGACAGCCCCGCTGGATATCGCGGTGCTGGTAGAGACCGTCGCCTTCGCGGTTTGCGGAACCAGCGTGTTGAGCACCGATACCGGGTCCATCCCAGCAGCCATCGCCATAGCCCCTGCCCCGCCTTGCAGCACCGTCAGCTCTTGCGGCAACCGCTTGCGCAGATAGCCGGTCGAGGAGATTTGGCGCAGCACTTCCAGCCCTCGGCTGGCCGCCGCATCATTCACCGGGCTGATGTTGCGCTTGCCTTCGCCAACGCCGCCGCCAAGGTCATCAAACGACGCCCCTTGCGGTTTCACATGCGCAAGGTCCGTACGGTCAAGGTAAGACACCGCCAGCTCGCGGAAGATGTAATCTAGGATCGAGGTCGCGTTTTTGATGCTGTCATTGCCCTGCACCATGCCCGCCGGTTCGAACTTGGTGAAGGTAAATGCCTCCACGAACTCTTCCAATGGCACGCCATATTGCAGGCCAA
>CALEMZ010000305.1 GCA_937910975.1 uncultured Pseudorhodobacter sp.
CAATATTCCAGGTCGTTCGGTGGTGGATATGTCTCCCGCCACCATGGGCGAACTGGCAAAATTGCCGCGTATCGTCGGGGTCAAAGACGCCACCGGGGATCTGAGCCGCGTGCCAAAGCAGCGCATCACCTGCGGCGAGGACTTCATCCAGCTTTCGGGTGAGGATGCGACGGCTTTGGGGTTTAACGCCCATGGCGGCGTTGGCTGCATCTCGGTAACCGCAAACGTGGCCCCACGCCTGTGCGCAGCCTTCCAAGAGGCAACTTTGGCAGGCAATTACGCCAAAGCTCTGGAATATCTTGATCGGCTGATGCCGCTGCACGAGGCTATCTTCCTGGAACCGGGGCTTGTTGGGGCAAAGTACGGGCTCTCAAAACTTGGGCTGTGTTCAGATGAGGTGCGCCTGCCCTTGACCGGGCTGACCGATGCCGTCAAAGCAAAGATGGACGCCGCGATGCGCCATGCCGGGCTGATCAACTAAAAGCCCACTGAAAGCGCCTGTTCGCTAGCCGACCCGCCTCCTGGCGTGGTCGGCTTTTTCATTGCTCCATTCCACCCATGAAAGGCTCTCACACGCCAATCGAAGATTGACAGCCTCTGGCCTACCTACTAGTAGGTAGGGATGGATACGAGAACAACTCTCCTCGATCACGCCGAGATGCTCGCCCGCACCCGAGGGTTTGAAGCGTTCAGCTTTGCTGACCTTGCGACTGCGCTCGATATGCGCAAGGCAAGTGTGCATTACCATTTCTCCACCAAGGCCGCACTGGCGCAGGCGCTGATCCGCCGCTACCGCGAAAGCTTCATGGCGCGGCTGGCCTTGATCGACGCGCCTGAGGCCGATGACCGGCTTCGCGCCTATATTGCGCTTTACCGCGAGACTTTGGGCAGCGGCGACAGGCTTTGCCTCTGTGTCGCCTTCAGCTGCAGCCGCGACAGCTTTGATGCTGCGGTTGGGGCCGAAATTCACGGGTTTCACCGCGACAGCCTGAATTGGCTCGCCGATGTCTTTGCGCTTGGCCAGATCGATGAAACCTTGCCGAACGCAGACCCGGCGGGGGCGGCCTATGCCTGCCTCGCGCTCTGCGAGGGCGCGCAGATCATGGCGCGCGCCGCGGGCGAAGCACATGTGTTTGACCGGGCGACCGCCCAAATCCTGAAGGGTTAGGCCAAGCCTGTGAGTGCAGGCTTTTCTGCCCGCAGGGCTATCGGCGCATACCTCGGAGCGATGAGAAAAGCCCGCCTGCCTTCTGGCTGGAGCATTGGGCCGAAGCGGTCTAGTGTGCCGCGATCCGCAGCCCTTCGGCAGGGCTCGGCATGCGAAACAACAAGGGTGCGTGTGGCGGCTATATGAAAGACAATCTGCGCGGCAGCCTGTTGATGATCGCCGCCATGGCTGGTTTTGCAGTCGAGGATATGTTTCTGAAAATTGCCGCGCGGCAAGTGCCGGTCGGCCAAATTCTGATGATCTTTGGGGCGGCGGGGATGCTGGGCTTTGCCCTGCTCGCCAAATCCCAAGGCGCGCGGCTGTTGCACCCTGCAATCCTGACCCCTGCTATCCTTACCCGCGCGGGGTTTGAGGTGATGGGCCGCCTGTTTTACACGCTTGCAATTGCGCTAACGCCGCTCTCCTCGGCCTCGGCCATTTTGCAAGCGACGCCTTTGGTGGTGGTGGCAGGTGCAGCACTGATCTTTGGCGAAAAGGTCGGGTGGCGGCGTTGGTCCGCGATCATGGTGGGGTTTGTTGGCGTGATGGTGGTGCTGCGTCCGGGGCTTTCAGGCTTTACCCCGCTGTCGATTCTGGCCGTGCTGGGGATGTTGGGTTTTGCCGGGCGCGATCTGGCCACGCGTGCGGCACCGCCTGTGCTGTCAAACCTTACTCTGGGCGTTTACGGCTTTGCGATGATGGTGCCGACCGGGGCGGTGCTGTTGGCTTGGACGGGCGGGGCGGCGTGGCCCGATGCGCCGACCAGTTTCGCGCTTGGCGCGGCGACGTTGTTTGGCGTTGCAGCCTATTACGCACTGACGGCGGCGATGCGGGTCGGCGAGGTTTCGGTGGTCACGCCGTTTCGCTACACGCGGCTTGTATTTGCACTATTCCTTGGCACTTTGATCTTTGCAGAGCGGCCTGATGCGGCCACCCTCTTGGGCAGCGGCATTATCGTGGCCTCTGGCATCTACACCCTGCTGCGCGGACGCAAGCGCAGTGCGCGTTAATCGTCGCGTTTGCGTGCGTTCATCTGGCCCAGCCGCACATGGCGCAGCGCCTCCACCAAAAGCGCTGTCAGCAGGCCGAAGTTCAGCAGCCCATTCGCTGCGGCCATCCCGCTAAGCAGTCGCCACTCATGCGGCAGCAGCACATCGCCGAAGCCAAGTGTCGTAAAGCTGACCAGAGAAAAATAGACGGCTTCTTCAAGCGTCGGGAAAATACCCAAACCGAAAAAGGCCAGCGCCCAGATCCAGACGCCAGCGGTGATAATCCCCAGCACCACCATGGAAACCCCCAGCATCACCAGCAACAGCTTGGGGCGGTGCGGCTCGCGCACCAGCCACAGACGACTGCGTGCAAAGCCCGTCTCCATCGCCAAAATTCCTGCGCCTCCGACCAATATAGAAAGCAGCATCAATCCACTTCCAATGGCAATCTGATGAAACATCATCCGTCCTTTTCCTTGTCCGCATCCTGCCGGCGGGCATTGCCTCAGGATTATCGCCAGCCGGTCCAAAGACAAGCCACCATCTGGACAGTTTGCCCGCCACCCCCTATCTGAGGGGAACCATGATAAAACACTCAGACCCCAACTCCAAACTCATCGCTGAAAACCGCCGCGCGCGGTATGATTTTGCCATCCAGGATGATCTTGAGGCAGGCATTATGCTGTTCGGCTCCGAGGTCAAATCGCTGCGCCAGGGTGGAGCCAACATCGCCGAAAGCTATGCGAGCGTCGAGGATGGGGAGCTGTGGCTGATTAACGGCTATATAGCACCATATGTGCAAGCCAAGACATGGGGCCATGTGGAGCGGCGCAGGCGCAAGTTATTGGTTTCGCGCAAGGAATTATCACGTCTTTGGAACGCGACCGCACGCGAGGGCATGACAATCGTGCCGTTGAAAATGTATTTCAACGAGCGCGGGATGGTCAAGATCAAGCTGGGCATCGCCAAGGGCAAAAAGAATTCTGACAAGCGTGAAACCTCGGCCAAGCGTGATTGGGATCGGCAAAAAGCCCGGCTTTTGAAGCAAAACCGCTAACTTTTTCTCTGTTTGCACCACGGCATTATGCCACCCTTTGCCGCATCCGGTGCGCTGGTGGCGGTACAAGGTCTAGCTTCCAAGATGTGCGCAAAGTAAGCCCGCATCACCCGAAAACACCGAGAAATTGCGGCCCCGCCTTACGTCAGGGCCGTTTTGCGTTTCGCAGGCGGGGGTCTGGCCTTGCCACACGCGCCCTATCCGATATACCAAAATCATTGCCGTAAGGAGCCGCACATGACCCCCGCCCCGCAAAATGATCCCAAAACGTTAGTTTCCACTGACTGGCTTGCTCAGCATCTCAAAGATCCCGATTTGCGGGTCATTGATGCGTCGTGGTACATGCCCGATGCTGGCCGCA
>CALEMZ010000306.1 GCA_937910975.1 uncultured Pseudorhodobacter sp.
ACCGTAAAGCCACCATCAATGGCTGTGGCTTCGGCCTGCTGCCAAAACCGCTTCGGTGCCCAAGCGCTCATATATCTCCCCCGAACGGGTCGGCGGGCACATCTTTCACGCCCCAATCCAGCGCCTTCCACGTCCGCTCCATGTGGGCTGGCAACGGTGCGGTAAAGGTCATCATCTTCTTGGTGATCGGATGCTCAATGGTCAACGAGCGCGCGTGCAGATGCAGCTTGCGGCTGACCTCGCCCCCGATGGAGGCGCCCCAGCCATCACCCTGATTTTCGGCACCTGAGCCGCCATATTTGCCATCCCCCAAAATCGGGTGGCCCAATTCGGCCATATGCGCGCGCAATTGGTGGGTGCGCCCGGTGACCGGCTCCAATGCCATCCACGAAAGGCGGCTGCCGAGGAACCAAAGCACAAAGAAATCCGTATGGGCGCGTTTTGCATCTGGGTAATCGGCCATCTTGGCGGGATGAATACAGATCATCTTTTCGCCTTCGCCGCCTCGCCCGCGTCCGCCAGCCTTCATCAAACCATATTTGATAGAGCCTTTGCGCGGGTTTGGAACGCCTGCGACGGCGGCCCAATATATCTTGCGCGTATTGCGATGGCGCAGCGCCTCAGACAGCGCGCGCGCCACCCGGTCGGTCCGCGCCAGCATCAATAGGCCCGAGGTATCCTTGTCCAGGCGATGCACCAGCTTTGGCCGGTCCTTATAACCAAACTTCAGCGCTTCGGTCAGCCCGTCAACATGCCGGTCACCCAGCCCCGAACCACCCTGGCTCGGCAAACCCGGTGGCTTGTTGATGATAATCAGATGCTCATCTTTGAACACAACGCAGTTCTGGATCATCTTCTCATCTGCAGCGGATACGCCGCCCACAGCCGGCCGCGACGGGGCGTCCTCCGTGGGCAGTGGCGGCACACGGATCTCCGCGCCCGGCGTAACCCGATCCGAAGCTTTGACCCGCCCGCCATTCACCCGCACTTGGCCCGTACGACACATCTTTTCAACCGCGCCTTGGGTAATTTGCGGAAA
Source organism: uncultured Pseudorhodobacter sp. (assembly GCA_937910975.1). GTDB lineage: Bacteria > Pseudomonadota > Alphaproteobacteria > Rhodobacterales > Rhodobacteraceae > Pseudorhodobacter. Next base: position 1,040 of record CALEMZ010000306.1, read on the forward strand.
GCGGCGCTTGAACCAACGGTCAAGCCGCTGTTCGCCCTCATCGACGGACACCGTCAACAGTTTCACAGCATTCATGCCAATATCCCCCGCATAGTCAAAATTCCACCAATCAACGCTGCGATCGAAATCACCACAGACCCTACGACATAAGCACCCGCCAATCCGACCTGTCCGCGCTCCCACAACACAAACGCATCAAGCGAGAAGGCCGAAAACGTGGTGAACCCGCCCAGAATGCCCGTCATCAGAAATGGTGCAAACCGGGTGCCGCCCTTATTGGCCAAAACCACCACCAAGACGCCGATCAGGAACGATCCGACCACATTGACCAGAACTGTGCCATAGGGAAACCCCGGCCCAATCCAGCGCATCACCGCCGTGCTGGTCAGATACCGGGCCGAAGCCCCAATCGCGCCGCCAAGCGCCACCTGTAAAAGCGTTGTTATCATCGCCGCTGTCTGTGCCTGATGCCACGTTTTGTCAACCAGACAAGGCACGTTCATTGCTTCGTTCCGGCGCACTTCGCAGCGACGACGCCCCAAAAGGCGGATGAACAGCCCTTAGTGCCCCAAAGCGTGGTTGAGCGCGCCCAACTAGCCCTGCCGCTTTGCCCTGAGCTTCGCGAAATACTCGATCCGCTTTTTCAACTCCCGTTCAAAGCCGCGTTCCGGCGGGGCGTACCAAACCGGGCGCTTCATGCTTTCGGGGAAGTAGTTTTGCCCTGAAAACCCACCCTCGGCATCATGGTCATAGGCATAGCCCTCCCCGTAGCCGATCTCTTTCATCATCTTGGTTGGCGCATTCAGAATATGCTTTGGCGGTGGCTCGGACCCGGTCTGCTTTGCAGCCGCCCGTGCGGCCTTATAAGCCAAATAAACCCCGTTCGATTTCGGGGCGAGCGCCAGATAAACCACCGCTTGCGCCAACGCGAGTTCGCCCTCTGGGCTGCCCAAGCGTTCATAGGTCTGCCAACCCTCCAAGCAAATCTGCTGTGCCTGAGGGTCCGCCAGCCCAATATCCTCGACCGCCATCCGCGTGATGCGGCGGGCCAAAAAGCGAGGGTCTTCGCCGCCCTCCAACATCCGCGCAAACCAATAAAGTGCTGCATCCGGGTCTGATCCGCGCACCGACTTATGCAAAGCGGATATGAGGTTGTAATGCTCCTCGCCAGATTTGTCGTATTTTGCGGCGCGGCGCATCAACCGTTGCGATAGCTGATCCCGCGTCAGATGCGCCTCAACCTTCCAGGCTGCGACCTGCTCAATCAGGTTCAAAAGCGCGCGCCCGTCACCATCGGCCATCTCAAGCATCGCATCGCGCGCCTCGCCCTTCAGGGGTAGCGCCCGGCCCAAATCTTTTTCCGCCCGCTGTGCCAGGTGTTCCAAATCCACCAAGGAGAGCCGCTCCAACACAATAACCTGCGCCCGCGACAGGAGCGCGGCGTTCAGCTCAAAACTCGGGTTTTCCGTGGTGGCCCCAACCAAGAGGATCGTGCCATCCTCCATATAGGGCAAAAACCCATCTTGCTGGGCCTTGTTGAAACGGTGAACCTCGTCGACGAAAAGCAACGTGCCTTTGCCGTTTTGCCGCCGCAACCGCGCGGCTTCAAACACTTTGCGCAACTCCGACACGCCCGTAAAAATCGCCGAGATTTGCACGAAAGCCAAATCCGTTTCATCCGCAAGCAGCCGCGCGATCGTGGTCTTGCCCACGCCCGGCGGCCCCCACAGGATCAGCGACGACAAAGAGTTCGCCCCCAGCATCGCGCCCAAGGGACCCTCGGACGCCAAAACCTTGCCCTGCCCGATCACCTCCGACAACTTGCGCGGACGTAAGCGATCCGCCAGCGGGCGCGGGCCCTCTGCCTGTGGTGATGCGGTTTGGTCAAATAGGTCTGCCATTGGGTAAGGTTACGCCTTACACAGAGCCATAGGAAGCATCACTTGCACCCATTACAGCCGAAAGCGCAGCCGCACTTGCTGCCCCTCGCGCAACAGGTCCACCGTCCAGCCGCGCCCGCCACTGACAGCGACCGCCTGCACATCTGCGGATGTGCCAATCTCAACGCCGTTGATCCCTAGCATAATGTCGCCCACAGCCATGCCCGAACGCTGTAAGCCACCCACAATCGCGGTAATCACCACACCCTTGGCCGAAAGCGGCAAGTCCATCTCGGCCATGAGTGCGGGATCAATCTGGGCCACCGTCAGCCCAGCCAGACCGCCCTCGGTAATCGTCAGCGTGTCGCGCGCCTTTGATTGCGGGGCAGTGATCAGCGCCACTTCGACCGCGCGCAACGTGCCTTCACGGATGTAATCAACCGGCACGGTTTTTCCGATTCCCGCCACCGCGAGACGGAACATGATCTCTTGCGGGCTGTTCACATCCGCACCATCCAACCGAATGATCACATCGCCGGGCAGCATCCCAGCCTTGCCAAACGGGCTATCGGGATGCAGTTCATCCAGCACAATCCCCACGGGCCGATCCATCCCCAAGGCTTCCGCCATCTGCGCATCTACCGTCTGGCCAGAGACTCCGGCCCAGGGCCGCGCAAAGCTGTTCTGCCCCGCCGCCGCCTGCGCCATCATCTGTGCCACAAGATCCGCCGGAATCGCAAAACCAACCCCATTAGAGCCACCGGAGCGCGTGATAATCGCCGTGTTGATGCCGATCATCCGCCCCGCCATATCGACCAGCGCGCCACCGGAATTGCCTGGGTTCACGGGCGCATCCGTTTGAATGAAATACCCACGCCCCAAGGACGCCGAAGAGCGCGCCAGCCCCGAAACAATACCACTGGAAACGGTTTGCCCCACGCCAAACGGATTGCCGATGGCAAGGACCAGCTCGCCCACCTCCACCTCATCACTAGGGCGCAATGGCAAGTATGGCAGATCATGCGCACCATCCAGCCGCAGAAGTGCAAGATCGCTCTGCTCATCCGCCATGATCACCTTGGCCGCAAACTCGCGCCGGTCGTTCAGCACCACACGAATATCGGTCGCCCCACCAACCACGTGAAAGTTGGACATGACCAGACCGCCGGCATCCAAGATTACGCCCGACCCAAGCGAGTTTTGCACCCGCGCGGTTGGCGTGCCTAAATCCCGAAAAAATTGTTCAAAGAATGGGTCACCCGAAAACGGGCTATCGCGCCCCTCAACCACGCGCTTTGCGTAGATGTTTACAACTGCGGGGGCGGCCTCGCGGACCAAAGGCGCAAATGACAGGCCGATCTCGGCCCTTGACTGCGGAACTACTTCGGCATGAACCACCATGGGCAAAACGAAAAAGCTCAAGGCGGCAAACAAAATCTTAACGCGCATCTTAAAGTTTCCTATTTGCAGGGTATGCCGTCGATATGGGCTATCGACGGCAATTCTGCAACGGCTCAACCCCAAGCGCGTTCAGTGCAGCTTTGTCGCCATGTTGATGGTCACGCAAACGCAATCGACACCATCAATATCCATTACCGGGCCAGCAGGTTCACATTCCAATCCAACCCTGCGCCCAAGACGCCGCGAGTTCTCGGGGATAAGGCCAAGTACAGAGGTAGCCCCCAAATGGCGCGCCGAAATCACCATTTCATGCCGCAACTGCATCTGCACCCTCAAACGCATACTGGCGGGAACTAGATCGGAAACAAACACCCGGCTGCTTTCCCAAATATGTTCGGCAACCGGCGCTTCCTCATAGAGCAACGTCGTAGGGATAGAGGACAAAAGCCCCATTTGCGCATCCCTGATCATGTAAGAGTAGATGCCGCAGCGGTGGGTCGTAGGCGTCAGCCTAATACCCGCCAATACTTGCCCGTTCTCATGTACCGCGACCCAGCGGCTTGCAGGCGTGTCATATTGGTCAAACTCCATGCCATTGGCTTGGGGCAGATCCCATTTGTTCTGCAAGATAAATGAGCGATGACGTGCCCGAAACATGTTGGCAAACAATTCGCCGTGGTTATGCAAGTTCTCGTAAGAGAGTGTAGTGACTTCCATTTTAGTCTCCTTCTGGGGTTAAGAACCTTTCAGAGGGAAGCCAACAACTCCTAGGCTCCAGACTCATTGATAATCAAAGCCAGAACAAGACGGTTGCTGCGA
>CALEMZ010000307.1 GCA_937910975.1 uncultured Pseudorhodobacter sp.
AAATCGCGCGGTGTGGCCAGAAACTCACTGCATATGCGCGGTCAGGCGGCTGATCTTCGGCTCAAGTCGCGCTCCATCGGCGAGATGGCAAAGGCTGCGTCGGCCTGCGCATCGGGCGGTGTTGGCAGCTACAGCCGTTCCAACTTTGTCCATATGGATTGCGGCCCAATCCGCAGCTGGCGTGGCTAAGTCTGCAAAGACTCCACTAAATCTCATACAAAAAGGCACCGTTTTGGGTGCCTTTTTTTGTTTTAACGTCAACAGACCCGGTTATCGCCGATCCCGCCTCCCGTCCTTATTCTCCTGTATCGGCCTCACGCGCCGCGCGTCCACGAAACCCGGTTGCAACCACGAATTTCTCTGAACTGTCCGCCCGGCTTGCGGGCGGCTTCACATTGGCGACCTTTTTGAAATTCCGCTTCAACGTATTCTGCATGCCAATCTCGGCTCCCCCGGCCAAAACCTTGGCCACAAAGGTGCCGCCTTCATCCAACACGTCAAACGCAAAGTCCAGCGCGGCCTCCACCAGCGCAATGATACGCAAATGGTCCGTACCCTTATGCCCTGAGGCCGCCGCTGCCATATCCGACAACACAACATCGGCATTGCCGCCCAACCAGCCTTTCACAAGCCCGTCTGCTTCCTCCGACAGAAAGTCGAGCTGGTGAATATCCGCCCCTGAAATTGGTTCAATCTCTTGCAGGTCGACGCCTAATACTGTGCCGATCGGCTTGTTCGGCTTTTGCCCAAGCGCATTCACCCGCTCCACAGCAATCTGGCACCAGCCGCCAGGCGCACAGCCAAGATCCACCACCCGCGCGCCGGGAACCAGAAATCCGTACTTCTCATCCAACTCGGCAATCTTATAGGCCGCGCGCCCGCGAAAGCCCTCTTTCCTGGCGCGTATCACATAGGGGTCATTCAGCTGCCGCTCCAACCAAAGGGTAGAGGAAAGCTTGCGTCCTTTTGCCGATTTTACCCGCACGCGCAATTCGCGCTGGCCCCGGCCTGATGTATTCTTCTCAGTCATTCATATGGTCCATCGTCCAGCACGCCATCCGCGCTCATCTGCGCATAAAGCAACCCTTCGCGCAGCCCGCGATCCGCCACCGACAAACGGTCCGTCGGCCATACCCGCATCAGCGCCTGCAAAATTGCCGCGCCCGACATGATCAAGCTATGCCGGTCACGCCCGATCCGCGGGTCCGTCCGCCGCCCTTCCGGCCCAAGGGCCAAATAATCGCGGATGACCGTATCTATCTGATCCGACGACATGCGCAACCCGTCTACCTTGGTCCGATCATAGCGTTTGAGGCCCAAAAACGATGCCGCCACCGTCGTCACCGTGCCGCTCGTTCCGATGATCTGAAACCCATCACGCGCGTTCTCATGATTGTATGGCGAGAAGCTTGACAGGTTTTCCTCAAAATACCAGCTCATCAAGGCAAACCGTGCCGCGTCATCCTCTACATCCGCAAATTGGTCCTTTAGCGTCGCCACCCCCAGCGGCACCGATATCCAATCGACCACACGCGCCTGCCCCTCGTCTTCGGGCTTGAACCCCGCATGCAGCCGCATGATCGCACGCGGTCGGTCCGACTGTTCCACCCCCGACAGATCTATCCAAACCAGTTCAGTGGAGCCGCCGCCGATATCAACCACGAGCAATTGCTCGGTCTTGGCGCTGACCAAAGGTGCGCAGGAAATCACCGCCAGCCGCGCTTCATCTTCCGGTGCAATAATTTCCAGCTGCAGGCCAGTTTCTCGCCGCACCTGCCGAATAAAATCCCGCGCATTCTTGGCCCGGCGACAGGCTTCGGTCGCGACCAAACGCATCCGCTTTACGTTATGCTTTTCCAGCTTTTTCTGGCAAATTCGCAGGGCCTGAATCGTGCGCGCCATCGAGGCACGCGAAAGCCTGCCCGAGGCCTCAAGCCCCGCACCAAGCTGAACAGTTTTTGAAAAACTGTCCACGACCTGAAACTGACTGCCCTTGGGTCGGGCAACCAGCATCCGGCAACTGTTCGTTCCCAGGTCCAACGCAGCATAAAGCTGGGCCAACCCTGAGTGTTGGGAGGAGTCGGACGGTTCGACCACAGCTTCAAGGGCATCATCTGCCCCTTCCAGCTGCGCGATCGCGTCCTCCTCCCGGGGACGCTCGGGCGTCATTTTCGCCCTCCATTCGTGGTTGATCCCATGCTAACCGCGCCCCAAGCGCTGCGCAAGCGCCGATGGTTGTTGCACTAGGTCGAAACCCAAGGCCCTAATAATGATGATGAAGATTATGAGGCTCTGCACCCATCGCCACGGCCCCGCACCGCTGCTATGACCACGGCACAGAACAGCGCAGGTCGCTCCTTGCTGCTCCCATGTCGAAAAACGTCATTGAGCCAGCAGCGCAACCGCTAAAAGAGGCCAAGGATAAAAGGGGGAATCGCAAGATGCCAGAGGTGACAATCGTATATTGGCGGGACATCCCGGCGCAGGTCATCGTCGGCAAAGGGCGATCTGGCTCCAAGGCCCAATTGCCCGAAAGGTTTGAACAGGCGATCGACCGTTGTGCGATGAAAATCGGGGCCAAAGACGCCGATCTTTACCTCGCGGAATGGCGCAAGGCCGCCCCCTACACCGTCGAAGGCGAACCCGCCGAGGTGGCCGCCGCCGAGGCCGCACGCCTTGATACCGAGTTTGACACCGCCCGCATAAAGCAACTCATCGACAATTCTGGCTGGGCTTGATCCCCGTTTAGGAAGACAAACCTGTGACCATCAAATTCTGGGAGAATGTAATGGCTCTTTTCAACTTCAAGCGCGAAACCACAGCCCACGCAAGCACCACCTCCCCGCAAGTAGAAGCCTTCTTGCAGAATTACTCGATCGAGGTGATGCCGCGCACGGCCGAAAAGGTTGAAAGTTTCCGCGATCTGCTGCCTGCGCATACCCGTGTCTATATCGCCCATATCGAAGGCACACCGATTGAGGATATGGTCGCCACCGCCAAACGCCTGAAAGGCGAAGGCTTTGATACCATGCCGCATATTCCGGCCCGCATCATCCCCGACCGCGCCACGCTGGCCGATTGGATTGCCCGGTATCAGGGCGAGGCCGATGTGAAACAGGCGCTTTTGCTGGGTGGCGGCGTTTCCACCCCTGCCGGAGATTTCGATAACTCCATGCAGCTGATGGAAAGCGGGTTGTTTGACGGGTTTGAGCGCCTGCACATCGCTGGCCACCCCGAAGGAAATCGCGACATTGACCGTGATGGCGGCGACAGGCTGGTCATGGAAGCCCTGAAGTTGAAGCAGGCGTTTTCCGAGCGTTCCGATGCGCAGATGGCCATCGCCACCCAGTTCTGCTTTGAGGCCGGCCCCGTGATCAAATGGGCCGACCGTTTGGCCGCCGAGGGCATCAACATCCCGATCCATATTGGCGTCGCTGGCCCAGCCAAGCTGCAAACCCTGATCAAATTTGCCATTGCCTGCGGCGTTGGCCCATCCTTGAAGGTCTTGCAAAAGCGCGCGATGGATGTAACCAAGCTGCTCATGCCCTATGAACCGACAGAATTTGTAGCCGGACTTGCCGCCCATAAAGCCAAGCACCCGGATTTCGGCATCCAATCGGTGCATTTTTTCCCTCTCGGCGGTATCAAGGCCAATGCCACATGGGCCATCGACAATGGCGGAAAATCCGCAGTACCCGCCTCTCAATCTTAAGAAAGTAGTTGAACTATGACCCGTACAATCATTGAATCAAAAACAAAA
>CALEMZ010000308.1 GCA_937910975.1 uncultured Pseudorhodobacter sp.
CGTGGGGGCGCAGGTCGGCTCTCGCATCGGGCTGATGCTGCGGGCCGAACAGTTGCGCATCTTGCTGGCGCTAATGGTGCTGGCAGTGTGCCTGCGCATCGCCCTTGGCCTGCTGCTGACACCTGATGAGCTATACTCCATCGCGCCGGGGAGGCTGCCATGATCCGCGCGCTTCTCTTGCTTTGTCTCATGGCCTTGCCTGTGCGGGCGCAAGACGCCGCCACGGGTGAAACCATCGTGGCGGGGCTAAGCCAAAACTTTGTGTCAATCACAACAGATTTCACCGGCTCCGAAATCCTGATCTATGGCGCAGTCAAGCGCGAGACACCGGTACCCGAGGGTTCACCGCTAGAAGTCATCATCACCGTGCAAGGCCCTTCTGGCCCGCTGACTGTGCGCCGCAAGGAACGCCGCTTTGGCATTTGGATGAACACGGACTCGGTCACGATCAGTCGCGCGCCCAGCTTTTACGCCATCGCCTCCTCGGCACCGATGGACAAGGCGCTGTCTGAAACCGAGAACCTGCGCCATCAGATAACGATCCCGCGCGCGATCCGCGCCGTGGGCATAGCGGCCGAAGCGGCGGATGCACCGAATTTCATTAATGCCTTGGTGCGGTTGCGCCGGGAACAGGCTGATTACTCCCTCGCCGAAGACACGGTGGAACTGCTGGAGTCCACACTGTTTCGCGCCGATGTCGCCTTGCCCGCGAACCTGACCGAAGGCGAATACAAAGTGCGGCTGTTCATCACACGCGATGGGGCGATTGTCGATGCGCATGAGCAGGTCATCACCGTTCACAAGGCTGGGCTGGAACGGTGGCTCCATAACCTCGCACATCAGCAACCGCTGGTTTACGGGTTGCTGTCACTTCTTCTTGCTGTTGTGGCAGGATGGGGTGCGTCTGCGGCCTTTGGATTGCTGCGGCGCTAGGCGTCACCCGCTGCGCGGCGCTCCACTTCGGGCCATTTGCGCGCCATGATGATGCCGCGCGCCATATTGAGGATCATCAGCGCGGCCCAAAGCCCATGGTTGCCCCAAAGCGGCACAAGGATCAGCAGTGCTGCGGCATAGATCAAAACCGAGTGCAGCATGGCCTGACGCATCTGGCGCGTGAGCGTGGCACCGATGAAGATGCCATCCAGCATCCAGGCCCAGACCCCGATGATTGGCGCGGCCACCAGCCAGGGCAGATATTCGCGCGCGGCAAGGCGCACCTCGGGGGCGGTTGTCATCAGATCGATGATCGCAGGCCCCGCGGCCAGATAGCTGAGGCACAGGCACAGCACCGCCCCCACCCCCCATTGCGTGCTGACAATCGACGCCCGCCGCGCTGCGCGGACAGAGCGCGCGCCAACCGCCTGGCCCACCAGTGCCTCGGCCGCGAAGGCAAACCCATCCAGAAAGAAGGCCGCGATCGTCAGAAACTGCAACAGCACCTGATTGGCCGCCAGCGTCACATCGCCCTGGCCCGCGCCCAGAAACAAAAAGCTGGTGAAGCTGAGCTGCAGCAGAACCGAGCGGATCATGATATCGCCATTGACCGCCGCCATGCGCGCCAGTGCCGCCGCATCGCGCAACCGCGCCAGCGCCGGGGTCAGTGCCGCACCAAATGCCGCGCGGCAGAGCCATAGGCCAAGCGTCAGCCCAGACCATTCAGCGATCAGCGTGGCGATGGCCACGCCCTCTACCCCCCAGCCAAGCCCCAGCACGAACCACAGGTCCAGCGCGATGTTCACACCGTTGATCCAAAGCTGCAGCACCAGCACGGCTTGGGTGCGTTCGGTCGCGATCAGCCAGCCCGAGACGGCATAAAGCGCGATGGTGGCAGGCGCGCCCCAGATGCGGATCGTCAGATAGCTATGGGCCAGCGTCTCCACCTCAATGCTGCCCGGCGACAGCCAAAGCGCACCCCGGGTCAACGGCAGTTGCATCACGGTGAAAAACAGCCCCGCCGCCCCGCCAATAATCAAAGCGCGCAACAAGATCGCAGTGCTTTCGGCATGATCACCCGCGCCGATGGCCTGCGCGGCCAACCCGGTGGTGCCCATGCGCAAAAAGCCAAATATCCAATAGAGCGACGACAAGATCACCGCGCCCAGACCCACCGCCCCTATGGGTGCAGCCAGTCCCATTTGCCCCACCACCGCTGTATCCACAGCGCCCAAAAGCGGCACGGTGACATTGGCCAGAACGATGGGGATGGCGACCCGCATCACGCGGGTATGGGTGATCTCGGTCATTCGGTTCAGGTTGAAAGCAGGGCAGCGGGCGAGGGTTCATCCTCCCGTGCGGGCATCAGGAAATGCCCTGTCGCCTGCGCGAACAAACGGCTGCGATTGTCTTGCCACGCCTCCACATGCACGCTTGCATAACGCCGCCCCGAACGGTTGATCCGCGCGCGCGCGTAGGCATCGCGCGGTAGGCCGGTGCGCAGGTAATCCACGGTGAAATCAATGGTCTTGGGCAGGCGCAACTGGCGCAGTGCTTCGGGCGCAGCGGCATCAAAGCGCCCCTGCTCCATATCATCCCACAGCATCGACCAGCTCAGTTCAATGATCGCGGCCACCTCCAGAAAGGCTGCCGTTACGCCGCCATGAATGGCGGGCAGTATCGGGTTGCCGATCAGCTTTTCGTCAAAGGGCAGCACGGCCGTCAACTCATCCCCGCGCCGGTCAAAATGTATGCCGAGGAACTGGATGTAAGGCACGCCATCAACAAGGCTGCGCAAGGCGGCATCGCGGCGTTGCTTGATCACTTGCACGGGTTCGGGACGGGGCCTCGGGGTGGGGCGCAGGCTCATTTCACGCTTCCTTTCGCACGTTCCAAGGTGAAGGCACCAGTGGCTGTGGCCACAGGCCTTTCCGTGTCTTCATCAGTAGCGGTGACACGCACAAAGGCGACCGAGCGGGTGACATGATAACATTCCGCCCGCGCCGTGATCCGTTGCCCCGGTGTCGCAGGGCGCATGTAATCAATCCGCAGATCAATCGTCGCCGTGGAAACCGGCTGCGACGGGTGGCACATCACCGCCGCCCCCGAGGCCGTATCCATCAGCGCCGAAACCGCGCCGCCGTGGATTACCCCCGTCACCGGATCGCCGATAAAGCGCGGGTCATAACCCATGGCTACCACCGCCACCCCACCTTCGAGCCGCTCCAGTTCCATTCCCAAAGCGTTTGAATGAGGCAATGCCTCAATGAACTGTCGCACGAATTTCTTGCTGTCGGTCATGTCTGGCCCATCCTGTCTTACACCCATGTTCCCCATCGCGCTGCAAGCTGCAAGCCCCTCGCCCGGTTTTGCTCAGCAACAGATTGCAACACTGCCCGCATCCGCATATCCTTCATCCAAGGGGAGAAACAGAAATGACCGACACGCGCCTTAGCTTCAAGGAAATGTGCGTCAAATTCGACGTGACACCCCGAACCCTCCGGTATTATGAATATATTGAACTGCTGGGGCCTGAAAAAGAAGGCCGCGCGCGCTGGTACGGGCCGCGTGAAATCGCGCGGATGACGCTGATCCTTCGCGGACGTCGTTTTGGATTTAGTCTCGAAGAAATCCGCCAATGGTTGATGATTTATCGTCACAAAGGCACCAAGCCGCAATTGCAGGCTTGGATTGATCTGGCCGACCTCCAGCTTGCCGAACTGGACAAGCAGCGCAAAGAGCTTGATGTCACCATCGCCGATCTGCGCGCCTTGCGTGACACTGCTGCCAAAGAAATCTGACACCCGTTATCCCGGTTTTTTCACTTAACACCACGTCAGTTTCGATCTGACGTGACGTTACGCTGACGTTAACGTCAATTGATCTGGTAAGCACATCTCAATCTTCCCATGTGACTTTGCACAAAGAGCAAGCGCCCCGTTAGATGTATTGAGAGACGCGATGACAACCGAAAACATGATGACAATCCGCGAAATGTGCGATGCTTTCGACGTAACGCCCCGCACCTTGCGGTTTTACGAGGCCAAAGATCTGATCTTCCCTCATCGGGAAGGCACCAGGCGCCTATTCAATCGCCGGGACCGCGCTCGCCTCAAGCTGATTTTGCGTGGTAAGCGTTTTGGCTTTAGCCTCGAAGACATCCGGCAATTGCTGGATATGTATGACCGCGAAGGGTCTGAGCGCTCCCAATATCTGACCACCTACAAGCTGGCGCAAGAAAGAATGGCCCAGATGGAACGGCAACGTGATGAGTTGATCGAGGCCATTGCCGAGTTGAAAGACGAATTGGCTGACGGGGCAGAAATGTACCGAAACTACACCGCCGAAACGGGTCAGACGCCTGCCAAAAAATCCGCCGCCTGAGTCCAGATCACACCCATTCCAGGCCACCATTACCAAACTTCAGGGAGAGTCCAATGCCCATCTATAATGCCCCCGTCAAAGATATTCAGTTCCTGCTGCATGACGTGCTGAAAGTGACGGAAACCGGCGTGCCCGGATATGAAGAGATGGAAGCGGATTTTACCAGTGCCGTTCTGGAAGAGGCGGGCAAAGTCGCGCGCGATGTGCTGACCCCCCTGAACGCCTCCGGCGATGCCGAGGGTTGCACGCTGGAAAACGGCGTTGTGCGCACCCCCAAGGGCTTCGACAAGGCTTTTGCCGCGATGAAAGAGGGCGGCTGGACGGCACTGGATTGTGACCCAGAGTATGGCGGTCAAGGCCTTCCCTACCTGATGGGCACTGCGGTAGGTGAAATTTTTGTTTCTGCCAACATGGCCTTTAACATGTATCAGGGCCTGACCCATGGTGCCTATTCGGCCATCCACGCCCATGGCACAGATGAACAAAAGACCAAATACCTGCCCAAAATGGTGTCTTGCGACTGGACCGGCACCATGAACCTGACGGAACCGCATTGTGGCACCGATCTGGGCCTGATGCGCACCAAGGCCGAACCGCAAGACGATGGCTCCTACGCAATCTCTGGGCAGAAGATTTTCATTTCGGCGGGCGAGCATGATCTGGCCGAAAACATCATCCATCTGGTGTTGGCCAAGGCACCGGGAGGCGGCGAAGGCACCAAAGGTATCAGCCTGTTCATCGTACCGAAGTTTCTGGTGAACGATGATGGATCGCTTGGTGCACACAACGGCGTCACTGTCGGCTCCATCGAGCATAAGATGGGTATCCATGCCAACTCCACCTGTATGATGAACTATGATGGCGCCAAGGGCTGGCTTCTGGGCGATATGCACAAAGGCATGCGCGCCATGTTCACCATGATGAACGAGGCGCGTGTGGGCGTGGGCCTGCAAGGCTATGCTGTTGCCGTGCCCGCTTATCAAAACGCGGTGGCCTATGCACGTGACCGCCTTCAGGGCCGCGCCGTGACCGGGGTTGAAAACCCAAATGGCCCCGCCGATCCGCTAATTGTGCATCCTGACATTCGGCGCAATCTGATGGATCAGAAAAGCTTCATCGAAGGCGCGCGCGCCTTTACCTTCTGGGGCGCACACCTGATCGACCGCTCGGTCCGCATGGGCGACGCTGATGCCGAAGGTCTGATCTCGCTTTTGACGCCCGTGATCAAGGGCTTCCAGACCGACAAAGGCTTTGAGATGGCCGTGCAGGCGCAGCAGGTATATGGCGGGCATGGCTATATCGAAGAGGGCGGTATGAGCCAGTTCGTCCGCGATGCCCGCATCACCCAGATCTATGAAGGCGCAAATGGCATTCAGGCGCTGGACCTCGTGGGCCGTAAACTTGCGCAGGATGGCGGCAAGCATGTGATGGCCTTCTTTGAAATGATCAAAGCCTTCATCAAGGAAAATCAGGATGATGCGCAGATGACGCCCTTCACCGACCCGCTGAAGGCTGCCTCAAAAGACCTGCAGGCGGCGGCGATGTATTTCATGCAAAACGGCGTGAAAAACCCCAATAACGCGTTGTCCGGCTCTTACGATTTCATGCATATGATGGGCCATGTCTGCCTTGGGCTGATGTGGGCGCGGATGGCAAAAGCCGCCCTCGCCGGGCTGGAGGCAGGGACCGGCGATAAGGATTTTCTGGAGGCCAAAATCGCCACGGGCCATTATTACATGACCCGCCAACTGCCCGCCACGAGCATGCACCTGTCGCGCATCTCTTCGGGGGCCGACCCGGTTATGGCGCTGGCAGCCGAAGCGTTCTGAGGTAAGGAGGGGGCAACCCCACCTTTCACAGCCCCGACCCCGGAGAAGACCATGCCCAAACGCTTTCGCCTAACCCGCCGCTTCCCTGTAGCCATGACCGAAGACGGCTATCGCCGCCTGAAACGGTTTGCGACGGAAGCAGGGCTGGACGAAGGTGAGGCGCTGTCTTTTTTGTTCGAGAATTTCAATTCGGTGATCGACGAAGACACGCTGACCCATCGACTGCGCCTGTTCAACTCGGAGTTGGAATCGCGAAAGCGCTAATGGACCGCTCGGCCAAAGTGAGGATTGAGTATTTGGACAATGATGTAGCCATGCTGATGCGGCCCGACCTGAGGGGGCGGTCCAGCCCATGCCAGAGCTTCGCGCACAGTCGGGGCTACTTCATCTTTGGCGGTCATCGACTCTTCAACCTGTGCCGCAAGGTCAAGGATGACTCGTCAAAATCAATCAAGCGTTACACAGCAATTACAACTTTGCAAAAATACTCATTCTCTTGTTCACAAGGCGCAATGGCGTCGGAAAGGTCGTCATGACCGCGAAACTCTATTGCTTTGGCGAAAGCGGCAACGCTTATAAGGCGGCGCTCACACTGACGCTCGCCGACATGGAATGGGAGCCGGTTTTTGTTGATTTTTTCAACGGCGAAGCCCGCAGCCCTGAATTCCGTGCGATCAATGAAATGGGCGAAGTTCCGGTGCTGGTGGATGGCGACACGACGCTTACCCAATCTGGGGTGATCCTTGACTATATCAGTTCCAAGACCGGCAAACTCGGTGGCCGCTCAGCAGCGGAACGGCGCGAGGTGTTGCGTTGGATGTTTTGGGACAATCACAAGCTGTCCGGCATTGCGGGCTCGACGCGGTTTTTGATGAACTTCGTACCACCAGAGAAGCGCCCCGAGGCGGTGATCGCGTTCAACCAAGCACGGCTCAAAACTGCTTACGGCATCCTGAACAATCACCTTGAGGGCCGCAAATGGGTTGCGGGCGAAGCAATGACCATCGCCGACCTCTCCTGCGCGGGCTATCTTTACTATCCTGAGCCCTTCGGTTTTGACCGCGCCAACTGGCCCAATATAGACGCTTGGCTGGACCGTATTGCCGCCACCCCCGGCTGGAAACACCCTTACGATCTGATGCCCGGGAATCCGTCTGATAGGGCAAAGGCATGACCCATACTTTCACGCGCAGCAAAGATGCCCCGCAACCGATGCAACCCATATCGCGGCATTTCTTGCTGCGATGGGGCCAACCCCTCCGACGCTTCAACTGATTGTACACCCGCCTGCACGCCAGACTGTTGCAACCCTTGAACACCGACTACTTGGGAGACCCCACATGACCGACGCCTATATCTACGATGCACTCCGCTCCCCCCGCGGCAAAGGTCGGCCCGATGGCAGCCTGCATGAACTAACCTCGGTCGCGCTTTCGGCCAAGGTCTTGAACGCGGTGAAGGCCCGCAACGGCCTTGAAGGCCACGCGGTGGAAGACGTGATCTGGGGCAATGTCACACAGGTCGGCGAGCAGGGCGGCTGTTTGGCCCGCTCGGCCGTTCTGGCATCGGATCTCGATGAAAGCATCCCCGGCCTTGCGATCAACCGCTTTTGCGCAAGCGGAATGGAGGCGGTAAACCTTGCTGCGAATCAGGTGCGCGGCGGGGCGGGCATGGCCTATATCGCGGGCGGCGTGGAAATGATGGGCCGCGTGGCCATGGGCTCTGACGGGGCCGCAATCGCGGTGGATCCGAGCCTCACGATGAAGACCTATTTCGTGCCGCAGGGCATTTCCGCCGATATCATCGCCACCGAATATGGCTTTACCCGCGATATGGCCGACCAATTGGCCGTTGAAAGCCAGAGACGCGCGGCACAAGCCTGGGCCGAAGGACGTTTCGACAAATCGGTTATCGAGATCATGGATCAGAACGGCCTCACCATCCTGGCCCGCGATGAATACATGCGCCCCGGCACCGATATGCAAAGCCTCGGCAGCCTCAAGGCCGCGTTCAAGGATATGGGCGAGGTCATGCCCGGTTTCGACAAGATCGCGATGATGAAATACCCGCATCTGGCCCAGATCAACCACATCCACCACGCGGGCAATTCCAGCGGCATCGTGGATGGTGCGGCGGCGGTTCTGATTGGCAACAAGGAGTTTGGCGAGAAATACGGCCTCAAACCCCGCGCTCGCATCCGCGCCACTGCCAAGATCGGCACTGATCCGACAATCATGCTGACAGGCCCGGTGCCTGTGACGCAAAAGATCCTCGCCGATCATGGCATGTCCATTTCCGACATTGACCTGTTTGAGGTGAACGAAGCTTTTGCCTCGGTCGTCCTGCGGTTCCAGCAGGCGTTTGATGTGGACCCAGCCCTTGTTAACGTCAACGGCGGGTCTATCGCGATGGGCCACCCCTTGGGCGCCACCGGGGCTATCATCATCGGCACCTTGCTTGATGAATTGGAGCGCGCGGATAAAGAAATTGGTCTTGCCACCCTTTGCATCGCCTCGGGCATGGGGGCCGCAACCATTATCGAGCGGGTCTGATAATGCGCTTCCCTGCCCATC
Organism: uncultured Pseudorhodobacter sp.; assembly: GCA_937910975.1. Lineage (GTDB taxonomy): Bacteria > Pseudomonadota > Alphaproteobacteria > Rhodobacterales > Rhodobacteraceae > Pseudorhodobacter. Next base: position 8,720 of record CALEMZ010000308.1, read on the forward strand.
CCCAGACGCAGGGCAGAACCGGGCATCCATGCTCGGTCAAAATGTTGCATCCCGATGGCGCTTCGCGCATAGTGGATAACTCATTTCCCCTTCTGCGGGAGGGTATGGTTGTTAGTTTTGAGCTATCAGCCAATCTATCGGTAAGGCAGGCGTATGTACTCACGGCTCGGCACATTCTTCGACACGCAACTCGCCGCCCTTATGCGCGACGACTATGCGGCTTTCGTGTCAGATTACGATTTTCCTTTGGCGCTGCAAATCGAGGGGGAATGGGTGGTCTATACCTCCCCGCTGCAGTTGATCGAAGATCTGCGCACCTACCGGCAATGGCTATTGAGCATTGGCGTGACCATATTGCGCTGCCGAATCAACGCGGTGGACGTGCCACGTGGCGACAGGTTCCGGGTCTGGACCACGGTTTTTCATACCGACCCGCAATCGGCCACGACGACACGCAGCGAAAATCTTTTTTTCGTCCGCGAGAAACGCGGGCGGTTCTTGATCGAAATGGTGCAATGCACGGAAACGGAAACTGCGGAATTCACGCGCTCCCGTTGGCCGGCCCCGCAATTGACCTAGCACCGATACCCAAGCTTGATATGGCCAGCGTGCTGGTCAAGGTCGGCTCCATTTACCCCGATCCCTATGCAAGGAAGATGACCGGGCGGTCCAGCTCGCGCTTGGGCGATACTGGGGGGCTGACGCAATTCGGAGCCAATCGGTTGATCTTGCAACCGGGGACAAAATCCAGCCTGCGCTATTGGCACCGACATAAGGATGGAACTGTTATATTTTCCCATGCCGAGCCGCGTTTTTTGGTGGTCAGCACCAAGGCCATCTTTGATGTGACTACCTATTCAGACGTGGGTTCGCGTGTCGAAATCGACAACAAAGTCGCTCATTTTACACGCCGCGATAGCAGCCCCTTAGACAGCAAGAGGCCCCGATGAACACGGCAGATACCATTTTACAAGCCTATCTCGACACCATCTCCACGGCGGTGATGGCCAATGATTGGGCAACCTATGAGGCAGGTATGGTCTTGCCATTTCATCTGGTCACGCATGCCGCGAACATATCCATCACCACGAGCGAAGACCTGCGGGCAGGCTTTGATACTTTCCGCCAAACTCTGACATTACAGCGGGTCACCGATTTTATCCGCCTGGTGGAAAGCGCAAAACGGATCGACAAAGACCTGATTTCAGGCAGCTATGTCACGCATCTTCTCTCGGGCGGGCATCGCCTGCTGGACCCATATACCTCGCAGATCACGCTGCGCCGCCTAGATGGCACATGGCGTGCGGCCTCGATCTCCAATGCGCTTGCAAATTCACGCTGGCCGATCTTGTTGCACGGCTCCCACTCAATACCCCCCAAAGAAGGACCAAACGAATGACCGATTTCACCTATGCCGTTGATGCCGATGGCGTGGCAACCATCGCTTGGGATACCGTTGGAAAATCCATGAACGTCATGTCACAAGAAGCGTTTCTTGTGCTGAACGGCATGATTGATGACGCGCTTGGGGATGCGGGCGTGAAGGGGGTCATCATCACGTCGGCCAAGAAAGACTTCGCGGGCGGGATGGATCTGAATGTCATCGCCAAGATGAAGGAAGACGGCGGAGACAACCCGGCAAAATCGGTGTTTGAGGGCGTGATGGGCATGCATGCCATTCTGCGCAAGATTGAACGCGCGGGCATGGACCCCAAGACGCTGAAAGGTGGCAAGCCGATCGTGGCGGCCCTGCCCGGCACGGCCCTTGGCATCGGGCTAGAAATTCCGCTGTCATGCCACCGCATCATCGCGGCCGATAACCCCAAGGCCAAGATCGGCCTGCCCGAGATCATGGTCGGCATTTTCCCCGGCGCGGGCGGCACCACGCGGCTGGTGCGCAAGATGGGCGCGATGATGGCCGCGCCGTTTTTGCTGGAGGGCAAGCTTTCCAGCCCAAAGGCCGCCAAGGCCGCCGGGCTGATTGATGAGGTGGTGGCCCCAGAAGATCTGCTGACGCGCGCCAAGGAATGGGTGCTGGGCGCCACCGACGCCGACCTTGTGAAGCCGTGGGATGCCAAGGGCTACAAAATGCCTGGCGGCACCCCCTACCACCCCGCAGGTTTCATGACCTTCGTCGGGGCCTCTGCCATGGTGCATGGCAAAACGATGGGGGTTTACCCTGCCGCCAAGGCCCTGCTGTCGGCGGTTTATGAAGGCGCGATGGTGCCATTTGATACCGCGTTGAAAATTGAGGCGCGCTGGTTCACCTCCATTTTAATGAACCCCTCCTCTGCGGCTATGATCCGCAGCCTGTTCATCAACAAGGAAGCCCTGGAAAAAGGCGCTGTGCGCCCGGCGGCCCCGGACCAAACCGTCAAGAAAGTCGGCGTGATCGGCGCGGGCATGATGGGGGCTGGCATCGCCTATGTCTCAGCCAATGCCGGGATTGAAGTGGTGCTGATCGACGCCAAACAAGACGCCGCAGATCGTGGCAAAACCTATTCCGAAAGCATCTTGGACAAAGGCATCTCGCGCAAGAAGGTGACGGAGGAAAAGAAGGCCGAAGTGTTGACCCGGATCACTGCCACCACCGATTACGCGGCGTTGAAAGGCTGTGACCTGATCGTTGAGGCGGTGTTTGAGGATATGGCCGTGAAGGCCGAAGTGACCGCCAAGGTCGAGGCGGTTGTGGGCGAGGATTGCATCTTTGCCACCAACACCTCCACCCTGCCGATCACCGATCTGGCCCGCGCCAGCAAGCGGCCCGCGCAGTTCATCGGCATCCACTTCTTCAGCCCGGTCGACAAGATGCTGCTGGTCGAAACCATCCGTGGCAAAGAGACCGGGGACCGGGCCGTCGCCAAGGCGCTGGATTTCATCCGCCAGATCCGCAAAACGCCGATCGTGGTGAATGATGCGCGCTTTTTCTACGCCAACCGTTGCATCATCCCCTATATCAACGAAGGCATCCGCATGGTCGCCGAAGGGGTGGAGCCGGTGCTGATTGAAAACGCCGCGAAACTGGTGGGCATGCCGCTGGGGCCGCTGCAGCTGGTCGATGAAACCTCGATTGATCTGGGCGTGAAAATTGCCAAGGCAACCCGGCTTGCGATGGGTGATGCCTATCCCGACGGCGCCGTGGATACGGTGCTGTTTGCCATGGCCGGCGCGGGCCGTTTGGGCAAAAAATCCAATGCGGGCTTCTATGCCTATGATGAGAAGGGCAAGCGTCTGGGCCTTTGGGATGGGTTGGAGACCGCCTATCCTGTGGCCGAGGAGCAGCCGGAACTGACACTAGTGCAGCATCGTTTGCTGATGGCGCAGGTGCTGGAAGCGGTGCGGGCGCTCGAAGATGGCGTGTTGATGGACATTCGCGAAGGCGATGTTGGTGCGATCCTTGGCTGGGGCTTTGCGCCGTGGTCGGGCGGGCCGTTCTCATGGCTTGATATGATCGGTGCGCCCCGTGCGGTGGAAATTTGCGATGCGCTGACCGCGCAATTTGGCGCGCGATTCAAAACCCCGGCGCTGCTGCGTGACATGGCGGCCAAGGGTGACGGGTTCTACAGCCGCTTTGCGCCGCAGAAAAAGGCCGCGTAAGGGCCACGTTTTTTCAACGCAACATCAGGGCGTGCCAGCTATGGCGCGCCCTTTTCCATATCGTCAAACCCATAGCCAAAGCGGGCGATATCCTCGGCACAAAGATCGGCCAGAAGGCCCGCACTTAGATCGGTGTAATACCCCCGCCAATCGCGCGCGCGCTTTGACGTATTGGCATGCGGCAGGGGGGTAAGGCGAAAACCGAGATGGGCCTCGAACGGCGCGATGTCTTGCGCCAGATGCTCCAGCCGCAGGTAGAGGCGGCAACACTCAACCCCGGTGGTGTCGCGCATATAGGCGCTGGCGGGCCAATTGCGAAAGGCTGTTTGGGTTTGGGGATGGTGCAGGAAGGCAATGAAATCCAAGGTCTTGGACAGATCCACCGCCGGGTGGGTAAAGCTTTGATCGCGCAGCCAGTGGTAATAGCTGACCGCCCGATCCCAAGGGTTACGCACCAAGGTGAGGGTAAACATCCCGGCTAGGTCTTCGGGAGTGACGATGCCGTCGATATCGGCAAGGGTCGAATGTTTCCAAAGCCGCCCCTTGGGGGTAAGGGCCTTCAGCCGCCCACGCCGCGCCCGCGCTTTGGGCGTGTCGCCGATCAAGATGTCATCTTTCATCGCCCGCGCTTCCAGCGCGAGGGTGAGTGCGGTGCCTCCGGTTTTCGGAATATGCACAAAGACAAACCGGCGACCGGGCGAGATGATCATGGTAAGGCGAAGCCGCCCTTGGGGGCATCGAGCCCCCGCGGGCGGCATTGCCATGGGACCACATAGCCGCGGCGTTCTTGGCCAATGCTGCATGCCTTAGGCGAGGATATTTTTCCAAAAGAGAAAGCCATGTATTACACGAGGTTGGGCAGCGGTTTGCGATCAAAAAAGGCGCGGATGTTTTCGACCGCCATCAGGCCCATCGACTCGCGCACTTCCAGTGCTGCGGTGCCCAGATGCGGCAGCAAGGTGACGTTTTCCATCAGCGTCAGCGCCGCTGGCACCTTGGGTTCATGTTCATAGACGTCAAGCCCGGCGCCTGCGATTTTGCCAGTTTGCAAGGCTTTGATCAGCGCGTCTTCGGAAACGATATCTCCGCGCGCGATGTTGATCAAGAAAGCATGGGGCTGCATATGCGCCAGTGCGCGTTCATCGATCAAGTGACGCGTGGCCGGGCCACCCGGCACTGCGATCACCACGAAATCAGCACCAAGCGCCGATGCAATATCGACCTGCTCAGCGGGCAGTCCGGGGTTGAGGACGGGTGAGCGGTTGTGAAAGCGTATCTCCATGCCAAAGCCGTAATGCGCGCGTTTGGCAATAGCTTTGCCGATCCGGCCCATGCCGATAATGCCGAGACTTTTGCCTGACATATGTGCGCCCAGCATCTGCGTCGGGTGCCAGCCCTGCCATGCCCCGGCGCGCAGCATCCGTTCGCCCTCGCCTGCCCGCCGCGCGGTCATCAGCATCAACGTCAGGGCTATATCGGCGGTAGCGTCGGTCACAGCACCGGGTGTGTTGGTGACGATGACGCCGACCGCTTTCGCAGCAGCCACATCGATATGGTTATAGCCGACGCCGAAATTCGCCAGCAGGCGGCAGCGCGGGGCATGGGCGGCAGCGAAAACCTCGGCTGTGAACGGGTCGCCCAACGTGGGCAAAACAGCGTCATAGCGGTGCAGGATGTCGATACAATCCGCCTGTGTCAGTGGCGTGGTGTCTTCGCGGATGGTCAATTCGAAATGCCCGATCGCCTCGGCGATCACTTTGCCGGGCATGGGCCGGGTGATAAAGACTTGCGGTTTCAAAACAGTTTCCCTCCATCTGGCACGCCATGGCCGGGGCCAATGAGGACCACCTCACCTGCCTCGTCCGGCACGCCCAGAACCAGAACTTCAGATATCATCTTTCCGATCTGGCGCGGCGGAAAGTTCACCACCGCCAGCACTTGCCGCCCCACCAGCCCCTCAGGCGTGTAATGGGCGGTGAGTTGCGCGGATGAGCGTTTCACGCCAATCTCACCGCCAAAATCGACCCAGAGCTTGATCGCGGGTTTGCGCGCCTCGGGGAAGGGTTCGGCGCGGGTGATGGTGCCGACGCGAATATCGACCTTTGCAAACTCATCATATGCAATCACTTACCCAATTCCTTTCCGCGATTGGTCGCCGCTGTGACGGTGCGGACCATCAGGTCGGGCAATTCCGCCATCAGCACCGCAAGGCCCGCAGCCGTGGTTCCGCCGGGCGAGGTCACGTTGATGCGCAATTGTGCAGCACTTTCCGGGGCCTGCTGCGCAAGCTCTCCCGCGCCGCAGACTGTGGCACGCGCCAGCGTCATCGCGAGATCAGGGGCAAGGCCCACGGCCTCGCCCGCCGCAGCCATCGCCTCGATCATATGGAACACATAGGCGGGGCCAGAGCCGGAGAGGCCCGTCACGGCATCCATCTGATGCTCACCTTCCAGCCGCACCACCTGCCCCACGGCCCGCAAGAGCGCCTCGGACAATGCCATATGTGCCGCACTTGCACGGGCATTGCCGCAGATTGCGGTGATGCCGCGCGCCACGGCGGCAGGCGTGTTGGGCATGGCCCGAATGATAGGTGTATCCGCCCCCAAGACCTGCTCATAAAACGCAATCGTAGTGCCGGCCGCGACCGAGACGAACAGCGTCGTGCCATTGCCAAGCGCGCGCAGCGAGGGCAGCGCCTCGGCCATCATCTGCGGCTTGACCGCGATAAGTACGATCGCCGGGTCTGCAGGTAGGGCCGCGTTCA
>CALEMZ010000309.1 GCA_937910975.1 uncultured Pseudorhodobacter sp.
TGCGGGTTTCTTTGACCCCGGTTTCGGCTGGGCATCTGCGGGCGGCGCGGGATCGCGGGGGGTGTTGGAGGTACGCTGCCATGAAGCCCCGTTTGTGCTGGAGCATGGGCAAGTTGTGGGGCGGCTGGTCTATGAACGGATGGCGGCGCGGCCTGAGGCGCTTTACGGCACCGGGATCGCATCCAATTATCAGGGGCAAGGGCTCAAGCTTTCCAAGCATTTCCAGATGCCCGCTTAGGGGCACGTTGCGCCGTAGCAAACAGGCTTAACGCCCCAAGCTGCGGGTCAATTTGGCGGCTTGGCGGGCGCGTTTGGCCATCTCGTTGCCATTCGCGCCTTGGGCATGGTCCGCCGCCGTCATATCGGCAGCAGGTTTGCTCTTGCCTGCAAAATGGCTGATGCCTTTGTTGATGCCTGCGTTCATGACGCGGCGCATGATCTGGTTGAAGATCATGCTGATGATACGGTCTAGGTTCATTCTCAATCCTCGAACAATTCGCTTTGGCCTTCCGGGCTTTCGTCTTCGTCATCTTGGATGAGCCCTGCGACGAAACTTGGGCGGTTATCCAGCAGACCTGCGGCGCGCAGCTCTTTTAGCCCCGGGAGGTCGCGCGCGGATTCGAGGCCAAAATGGTCGAGGAACTGCTCGGTCACCACGAAGGTGACGGGGCGGCCGGGGGTCATGCGGCGGCGACCAAAGCGGATCCATTCCAGCTCAATCAACTGGTCCACGGTGCCGCGTGACACGGCCACGCCCCGGATCTCTTCAATCTCAGCGCGGGTGACGGGCTGGTGGTAGGCGACGATGGCAAGGGTTTCCACGGCGGCGCGCGAAAGTTTGCGCGCCTCCACCGACTCCTTGTGCATTAGATGCCCAAGGTCAGGCGCGGTGCGAAAGGCATAGGCATCGCCCACCTTGACCAGAGACACGCCACGCCCCTCATACCGCTTGCGCAGGGTCATGAGGGCTTCGGCGGCATCACAGCCATGCGGCAGACGCGCGGTTAGCTCCGCCAGGGTCACAGGATCGGCGCTGGCAAAAAGCACCGCCTCAACCATGCGTTCTTGTTCGGCCTGCGGTGGCGCTGCAAACAGGCTGTCGGTTTCAGGTGACATTATCGCTCCCCATCGCGTTTGCGGATTTGGATTTGGGAGAAGGTCTCACCTTGCCGGATCTCAAGCTGCCCCGCTTTCGTCATCTCCAACACAGCTGCAAAATGCGCCGCCGTGGCAGAGCGGCGGCGCTCTGGGCTGGCATCCCAGCCCGGCGGCAGCCAGCTTGTCAGATCAGTCCATTGCCCGACATAGCCCAACAGACCACGCAATCGTTCCAGCGCCTCTTCCATGGTGAACACATTGTTGCGATCCATGGTGAAGGGGCGGAAATCATCACGGGTGCGGATGCGGGCATAGGCCTGCATCAGGTCCATAAGCGTTGCGCTATAGCTGATCTTTTTGCGCCGGGTCACATCTTCGGGCAAGCCGCGAGCAAAGAAATTCCGCCCTTTTTGATCGCGCGCCATCAGTTGGGCGGCAGCCTCGCGCATGGCTTGCAGGCGCTCCAGCTGGAAAGCGAGATGGGCGGCCAGATCTTCGGCGCTGGGGCCATCGTCGGTGGGATCGGGGGGCAGCAGCAGACGGGATTTCAGATAGGCAAGCCAGGCGGCCATCACCAGATAATCCGCTGCAAGTTCGATGCGCAACGCGCTGGCTTTGTTAACAAAAAGCAAATACTGCTCAGCCAGTTGCAGCACTGATATTTTGCGCAAATCCACCTTTTGCGTCCGGCTGAGTGTAAGCAACAGGTCCAGCGGGCCCTCAAAACCATCGACATCAACGATCAGCGCCTCGGCCACAAGCCGGTCGGCGATACTGGTTTTTTCCTGACCTTCTGCCCAATCGTCAGACATGTCCCTGCCCGTCCAAGAGGCCAGAAAGGTCGGACCGAAGCGCGCCGATGTCAACCGTTTCCGGAGAGGTGCGGGCTTGTAATGCACTTTGCGCCCGTTGATAGGCCTTGGGCGTCATATGGCCTGCAGCAAGCACCACGGCCTCCATTTCATCGAGATTGCCACTGCAATGCAACGCAATATCGACGCCTGCCGCAATGGTGGCTGCGGCGCGCTCGGCCACGTTGCCCGAGAGCGCATTCATCGACAGATCGTCCGAGATCAGCAAACCGCAAAAGCCGATGTCCTCGCGCATGGTTCGCACCATACGTGGCGAGGTTGTGGCCGGGTGATCGGGGTCGATCGCGGAATAGATGATATGTGCGGTCATAGCCAAGGGCAAATCGGCCAATGCACGAAAAGGGGCAAAATCATGTTTTTCTAATATGTTGCGCGGCACACCTACCATAGGAAGGTCTTTGTGGCTATCTAGGGTGGCGCGGCCATGACCGGGCATGTGCTTAACAATGGGCAAGACGCCCCCGGCAAGGTGGCCATCGGCCGCGGCGCGGCCAAGCCTTGTCACAATTGCCGGATCATCGGAATAACAGCGGTTGCGCAAGAATGGGTGGGTCTCGTCTGAGGCGACATCAAGGCAGGGCGCGCAATTTCCATCAATCCCCACATCGCGCAGTTCCGCTGCGATCAAGCGATAGCGCAGCCACATCGCGCGGACCGCCACGGCAAGCTCTTGTCCGGGTGCAGCACTTGCCATGGCAAGCTTAACCATATCAAGCGGCGGCAGCCATTCGGTCCAATGCGGTGCCCGCAGACGTTGCACGCGCCCACCTTCCTGATCGACAAAGATCGGGGCATCGCGGCCAACGCTTTCCCGCAATTCCGCCGTGAGGCGACGCAACTGGGCCGGGTCTTCGACATTGCGGGCAAAAAGGATAAAGCCCCAAGGGGCTGCCGCGCGAAAAAACGCAGACTCATCAGAAGAAAGCGTGGGGCCAATACAGCCAAGGATCGTGGCCCCGCCCGCCGTGCTCATCGCCGTGGTCATCTCACCGCGACCGGGATGCAGGCCGCTCTCTCTGCCACCAGGGCCGAGCAGAAGCGCCGCGAATCCGCCTCATCGGCAAAGCCCATGGCGCGCAAGCGGAAGAAGGTACGCCCACCGCTTTTCGCGGCTTGAACAATACGGGTCTTGCCACCCAGAAGATCTCCGAATTTGCCCGAAAGCCGATCCCATTCCTTGCGCGCAATGTCTTCGCTGTCAAAGGCACCAAGCTGTACCAGCCTTGTGCCGGAAGTGAGGTTGTCGCCAGTGATCTCTACTACATTCGTGGAAGCCGCCACCAGCATCACGCTGCCTTCGGGCCGCGCGCGGGGGCGTGGCGATTGGGCCAATGCACCTTTTGGAAGGGAAAAAGCGGTCTTGTGGCCGGAGTCGATTGTAATGTTGATGTCACCAGACAGTGGTACAACCCCTGCGTTCAACGCATCGGTCAGCGCCGCAATATCTGTATCCTTGTCAAGACTTGCTGTTTGGAGGGGCGCGTCCTTCGGCTCAACCGCAGGCATTGGTGCCATGGCAAGGCCGAGCGTATTACTTGATCGCCCAGAAACAGGGGCCACCATAGCAACGGCGCTACCCGCCGATTCATCCTCGCTCAGGCCCACTGGGGCCGGGGCCAGGATCAATCGATCAGAAGGTGGGGCAATGCCCCCTTCGGCAGCAACCAAGTTGACCGACAACCCTTGATGAAAGGCAATAAGCCCGCCGGGATCCTCCGGCGCAAGGCGCATCGGTCCCTCCATGGCGCGCACAACCGGGATCCCGGTGATGTCGCGCACGGCCAGTTTATAGCCCCAATAGCCAAGACCTAACACCAGAGCCACAGAGGTTGCGGCCCCAGCCAAGCCAATCAGGCGCGCTGAGCTTGCCGCAATCTCACTAAATGCGCCAGAGCGCCCATCGATGCCATCGAATTCCACGTCTGCCATGCTCTCCGCCTCACTGCGCGGACGGTAGCCCGGCCGCGCTGTCTTGCCTGTTTGCACACCGGCGGACGCTTTATATCAGCGCATTTCCTCAACCGGCGTAACGCCCAAGATAGCAAGCCCTGCGGAAATCACAACGCCCGTTGCCCTTGCCAGCGCAATTTTTGCCTGAGATGTTGCAGGATCGTCCTGCACGAAGCGCAAAGTCGGTTCATCATGGCCGCGATTCCACAAACCGTGCAGCTCGGAGGCCAGATCATACAGGTAAAAGGCCACGCGATGCGGCTCATTCCCGCGCGCAGAAATCTCCACCAGGCGTGGCCATTCGGCAATTTTCTTGGCCATATTGATTTCAGCCGGATGGCTTAGCTGCGCCAAGTCGGCGGCGGCAAGCGTAGCATCATCCACCGCGACCCCTGCCTCTCGCGCTTTGCGCAGAACCGAGTTGATCCTCGCATTGGCGTATTGGACGTAGAACACCGGATTGTCCTTGGATTGCTCCAACACCTTGGCAAAATCAAAATCCAGGGTAGCGTCGTTTTTGCGGGTCAGCATCACAAAGCGCGTGACATCAGCGCCGACCTGTTCAACGACATCGCGCAGGGTCACGAAGGTCCCTGCCCGCTTGGACATCTTGAACGGCTCGCCATTCTTCCAAAGCTTCACAAGCTGGATCAGCTTGATGTCCAACGACACCCGCCCACCCGACAGCGCCGAAACGGCGGCCTTCATGCGCTTGACATAGCCGCCGTGATCGGCGCCGAAAATGTCGATCAACTGGTCAAAGCCGCGCTGCACCTTGTTGTAATGATAGGCAATATCAGGGGCAAAATAGGTCCATGAACCATCCGATTTCATCACCGGGCGGTCCACATCATCGCCATGGGCCGTGCTGCGAAACAAGGTCTGTTCGCGCGCTTCCCAATCTTCAGGCAGCTTGCCCTTTGGCGGCTCCAGCGTGCCTTCATAGATCAGGCCCATGTCGCGCAGCGTTTGGATCGCAGCCTCGATCTGGCCCGTGCCATAGAGCGCCTTTTCCGAGGAATAAACATCCATCTGCACGTCCAAAGCGGCGAGATCGTCGCGGATCATCTGCATCATCATTTCGGTGGCGAAATCGCGTACATCTTCCAGCCAGACCGCTTCGGGTTGGTTAAGAAGGCTTTCGCCCCATTTGGCCTTCATCGCCTCGCCCACAGGGATCAGATAATCGCCGGGATAAAGGCCTTCGCGGATCTCAGGCTCCTGCCCCAGCGCCTCGCGGTAACGTTCATAGGCAGAGCGCGCCAGCACATCGACCTGTGCGCCGCCGTCGTTGATGTAATATTCACGCGTGACGTCATAGCCGGCAAAGGACAAAAGCCGCGCCAGTGCATCGCCAAACACCGCACCGCGCACATGGCCCACATGCATCGGCCCCGTGGGGTTGGCCGAAACAAATTCGATGTTGACCTTGATACCTTTGCCGACACCGGCGCGGCCAAAATCATTACCACTGCGCAAGGCATTAACCAGCAGGCCGGACCAGATTGTGGGCACCAGCGACATGTTCAAGAAACCGGGACCGGCCACCTGCACATCTGAGACGCGCGGGTCCGCGGCCAGTCGTCCAGCCAGTTTTTCAGCGAATGTGCGGGGCGGTAGGCCTGCGGGTTTGGCCAGCACCATTGCGGCATTGGTGGCCATATCGCCATGGCTTGCATCGCGCGGGGGTTCGACTGCCACAGCAGCGAGGTCCAGCCCTGCGGGCAGATCGCCCGCCGCCATCATCGCTTCAATCTCGCTGATTACCAGCGTGCGAATATCAGAAAAAAGGTTCATCAGTCCCGTCCTTTGGATCAAGGATGGGTCTGCCAGAGGCCACGCGCGGGGTCAATGCCCCGCGCGGGCGCAACGCTTAGCCTTTGTTACCGCGCCAATCGGTCAAAGCAGGGTTTGGCTCGGCCACTTCCAGGGCCATCTGCACTGCCGAAACGGGAACAACCGGGCCGGAGCGGCGAAAATAATGTGCCTCGCGCGCACCGAAGTAGAAGCCGACAACAGCACCCAACAGCCACCACAAGGGTTCTGGCACAAGGTTCAACCCAACCATACGCTCGCCGAAGGTCACCGGGTCCACCATCGCATAAATGAACAGCTCGAGTGTGCCAAAGGCGAGCAAGGGGCGCGGCAAGCGGTTAAGGCCATTGACCATACGGTCGAACCAGCCCAGCCCCGGATCGGTATATTCAGTGCCAAGTTGGCGCAAGGCGGCCATTTGTGCTTCGGCCGAAAGTTCCATCTGGCGGGTGGCAGAGGGGGTAAACACCTCTGCCATGCCGCGCGCCGCCTCACCAAGGGCCGAAACGGCGGCAGGTCCGCCGATGAGATTTCTGATCACACCCACGCGGCCACCCGCGCACAATGCTGCGCCTCTTTCAGGTGATATTTTGGCGACATGAACTCCTCGGCCCGCAAAATCCAGCCGCCCTTGTCGCCATTCCTGCGCTGCGCATATTTGCGACTGGCAGCGCGGGCATCTGCAAGACGATAATAATAATTGCGCCGGGCGATGGCATAGGCATCGGCCAGATGGGTGGGCGCCGCTTCATAGGCGCGTTGGGCCGCAGTGATGGTCTGCGGGCCAATTGCGCCATCGGGAACACAAGCAAAACCCATATCAGTAAGCAAACGCTGCAACAGCTTCACCGCGTTTGACCCTGCGTTCACCATCATATCAAAAACCGAGGCCTGCAGCGCCTCTGGCAATTGGCTGATACCGGGGCGGATGAAGTAATGCTCGACATAGATTTCCACCGCCCGTTCGCGGGTAATCTCTTTCACATCGTCACGGTCCACGACACCGTTGCCTGTCAGATCCAACCCGAGGCTCCGCATGGTGTGAATGGTGACGCCGTATTTCGTGGCACCACCGGGGATCATCGGGGTCATCAACGAAGCCACCTTCACGGGCGACAATTTCTTTGGCAATCTCTTCTACGCTTTGCATCTGTGGCCTCCAATACCGGGGCCATAGCCCCCGGCGCGGTGGTCAGAGTGCCTGATGAAGGATTAAGACGACTCAAATCAACCGTTCGGTTCGGCTTTCGGGTCTTTGTACATGCCTTGTTCTTTGAGCGCATCTACGACCTCTTTGGGCATGTAGCTTTCATCATGCTTGGCCAAGATTTCCTCGGCCACAAAGACGCCATCGACAAGCTTGCCGGTGCCAATCATCCCCTGATTTTCCGAAAAGAGGTCGGGGAGAATGCCGGTGAAGGCCACAGGCACGGTTGCACCCCCATCGGTCACGCTGAAGGTGACGGTTTTGCCCTGCCCCCTAACGATGGAGCCTTCTTCGACCAGACCGCCAAGACGAAACGTCTCTGTCGCGGCGGGAGGATCCGCCATCACCTGCGAGGGTGCGCGAAAGAAGTTGATCCCGTCGCGCATCGCATAGCCAATAAGCCCGGTGGATAGGGCCAGCGCGACAAAAGCCAGAACAATAACCTGTATCCGACGTTTCTTTTTCAGACCCTTCATGCCGCCTCCGGTAGATTTAACGTTTGCCTTGCGTAGATGGGGTTTAACACAGCGATTGGAAAGGGGAATGGGGCGTATCGTAGCAACCTTAGTGCCTCATGCCGCCTCAAAAGTGATTTTTCGGCGCAAAAACTGGGTGGCCTTGTTGCTGACGCGCGCCGGATCGCCGGTGGTCATGAATTTTGAGGTTGTGCCGCAGCCCCTGAACTCTGGACGACGCTCCAGATAATCGGCCAGCGCTTCGGCGACTAGGTTGGGTTGAGAATAGACCTTGACGCCCTGCCCCAAAGCCTCGGCAAATACGTGTTCTACCAACGGATAATGAGTACAGCCCAGTACTGCGGCTTCGGGATTTGGCATCCGGCGCAGCAGCGCCTCGACGTGACTACGCACCAAGGCTTCGGCCAGCATCTCATCTCCTTGCTCCAGCGCATCAACCACGCCGCCGCAAGGTTGCGCCTCCACGTCCACACCAATAGCGCGGTAGGCCAGCTCGCGCTGAAAGGCACGGCTGGCTACTGTGGCAGGAGTGGCAAAAAGCGCCACATGCTTCACATCAACCTCACGCGGGGGCGAGTTGTCGCCCCATTGGCGTTCGGTCAGCGCCTCAATCATGGGCACAAATACCCCCAAAACACGCTTGTCCGCGGGCAGCCATGTTTCTTGCATCCGTTTAAGGGCCGCAGCGGAGGCGGTGTTGCAGGCCAAGATTACCAAATCGCAGCCTTCGGCCCAAAGCCGTTCGGTGGCAGCACAGGTCAGGTTGAAAATATCGTCCGCAGTGCGGGTTCCATAAGGCGTATTGGCGTTATCGCCCAAATAGATAAAGGCCTGATCCGGCAAACGCTTGACCAGCGCATCCAAGACCGTCAGCCCGCCTAGCCCGCTGTCAAATATTCCGACCGCCATGTCTACCGCCCCTTTATGTTCAGGGCTTCTCCCGCGCCCCGATATCATCACCTCGGCTATAAACCTTCCTTGGTCGTGGCGAAAGAGCATTGCAGATTTTGTGTTATGCGCAGGTTACGCCGCTGCTATCGCTGCCCCACCGCCATTGTCGCGCCATTTAGCCAAAAGATCGCTACGCTTTTCGGCGGCCTTGGTCGCATTGGCCGCTTTCACCGGACCAAAGCCACGAATGGACAAGGGCAATTCGGCCAGCGCCTGTGCGATGTCATGTCTGGCAGGGGTGTAGCTGGCGATTATTTCCGCGATATCCAGCTCATACTCGGCAATCAATGCGCGCTCCATCCGGCGCTCGGCGCTATATCCGAAAGGGTCGAACTTGGTGCCACGCAGGGGCTTGAGCCGCGCCAGAAGTTTGAAAAGCGGTACAATCCAAGGGCCAAAGGCGCGCTTTTTCGGACGGCCCTGTGCGTCTTTACCCGGAAGCAGCGGCGGGGCGAGGTGGAATGTCGGGCGCAGGGTGCCGTCAAACTCTGCCTGTGCTTTGGCCATGGTTTCCAGATGCAGGCGCGCCACCTCATATTCGTCCTTGATCGCCAACAGCTTATGATAGCCTTTGGCCACGCTGATGTGCAGTGCTTCGGGTGCGGCCTCCACCAGTTTCTGGAACCGCGCAGACAGCGCGGCATCGCCGTATCGTTGCAAGTCTGCGATGCGAAAAGCGACGGGGTCGATTTGTTCGGGCTGTTTTGGCGTGATGATATGTTGCGCCTCTGCCGGGTGCAGCATCGCCCACCGCCCCAGATTGAAGGCGCGCAGGTTGCGTTCCGGCCCGGCTCCGTTAAGCGTTATGGCCTTTGTGATCGCCTCAAGCGACAGCGGGATCAGCCCGTTTTGCCATGCGGCCCCAAAAACCAGCATATTGGAATAGATGCTATCGCCAAGCGCCGCACGGGCCAGTTCAGTCGCATCAAAAAATGCTACACGGTCCTTCAAGCGCGCCTCAAGAGAAAGCTGTAACCTATCAGAAGGAATGCGAAATTCAGTATTCCGGGTAAACTCCCCTGTGATGATTTCATGCGAATTGACCACGGCCCCGGTGCGGCCGCTTGTCATCAGGCCCAAGGTTTTGGCCCCGGCACTGACCACCAGATCTCCGCCGATCACCGCATCCGCCTCACCGACGGCAACCCGAATGGCCGAAATGTCGGCGGGCGTGTTGCCAAGACGGCAATGGATATGCACGGCACCGCCCTTTTGCGCGAGCCCGGCCATTTCCATCATGCCAGCCCCTTTGCCATCAATATGGGCGGCCATGGCCAAAATGGCGCCCACGGTCACAACGCCCGTGCCGCCAACCCCGGTGATGACAATGTTATGCGTACCGTTGATTGCTGGAAGAACCGGCTCGGGCAAATCAGGCAGAACCACCTCTGCGGTGGCACCTTTTTTGATTTTGGCCCCTTCCAAGGTTACGAAAGACGGGCAAAACCCTGAAACGCAAGAATAATCCTTGTTGCAGGATGACTGATCAATCGCGCGTTTGCGCCCAAGTTCGGTTTCCACCGGGACGATCGACACGCAGTTCGATTGCACCCCGCAATCGCCGCAGCCCTCACAGATATCGGTGTTGATGAACACCCGCTTATCCGGGTCCGGAAACTGCCCGCGCTTGCGCCGTCGCCGCTTTTCGGCCGCACAGGTTTGGATGTAAACAATGACCGATACACCTTTGATTTTACTGAATTTCTCCTGCACTTCGATCATCGCATCGCGGGTGTGTTTTTCCACCCTGGCGGGGAAGCGTGACAATTCCACCGCCTCTTTCGGGTCATAGACCACCGCCACATGCGCGGCCCCCATCGCCAGAACTTCATCCACGATGCGATAGGCCGTAAGGTCGCCCTCATTATGCTGCCCCCCGGTCATGGCCACGGCATCATTGAACAGAATTTTATAGGTAATGTTGGTGCCTGCCGCGAGAGCCCCGCGAATGGCCAGAATGCCGGAATGGTTATAAGTGCCATCGCCAAGGTTTTGGAACACATGCTCGGTCTTGGAAAACGGCGCCTCACCAACCCAATTCATGCCCTCGCCGCCCATATGGGTCAGGCCCGAAGTGCCACGATCCATCCAAAGCGCCATTGTGTGGCAGCCAATGCCAGCCCCGGCGCGCGCGCCTTTGGGCAAAAGCGTCGAGGTATTGTGCGGGCAGCCGGAACAGAAGTAAGGCAGACGCGCAGCGATGTCTTGCGCGTTATCAGATTTCGTTGCTTGGTCAATGCGTTGCAGCGCGTCCTTTAACCGATCAGATCCACGCCCCTCATCAATGAAAATCGCCCCAAGCTTGGCCGCTATCATTACCGGGTCCAGCGACATCGGCACCGGAAACAACACCTCCGCCTCGGGCGAGCCTTTGCGCCCGCCCCAAACCCTGCGCCCGCGCCGATCTGCGAAAATTGCCTCTTTGATCTGCACTTCGATAAGTTTGCGTTTTTCTTCGACAACGATAATCAGGTCGAGGCCTTCCGCCCAATTATGGAAGCTGTGCATATCCAGTGGCCAAGGCTGGCCGACCTTGTAGGTAGTGATGCCAAGCCGGAGGGCTTCGGCCTCATCAATCCCCAAAAGCGCGAGCGCATGGGTCAGGTCCAGCCAGTTCTTGCCCGCAGCCACCAGCCCGATCTTGGCCCCCGGCTGGCCCCAGACGCGGCGGTCCATGCCATTGGCGCGCGAAAAGGCCTCGGCGGCAAAGCGTTTGTGGTTAACCAGCCGCTCTTCTTGCGGAATCCAATGGTCCGCCAAACGAATGTTCAGCCCGCCCGCTGGCATCGGAAAATCGGGGGTGACAAAGGACATCCTGTCAAGCCGCGCATCGACGACGCTTGTCGCCTCCACCGTGTCCTTCATCAGCTTCAGGCCGGTCCACAGGCCGGAAAACCGCGACAGTGCAAAGGCATAGAGGCCGTAGTCCAATATCTCTTGCACGCCCGCCGGCGAGATAACCGGGATCGAGGCATCCACCGCCGCCCATTCCGATTGATGACAGGTGGTCGAGGATTCGCCCGTGTGGTCATCGCCCAGAGCCATTATCACGCCACCATGCACTGAGGTGCCCGCAAGGTTGGCATGCCGCATCACATCGCCCGAACGGTCCACCCCCGGCCCTTTGCCGTACCAAAGGCCAAAAACACCATCATAGCGCCCCTGCCCGCGCAGCTCTGCCTGCTGGCTGCCCCAGATTGCGGTCGCGGCAAGGTCTTCGTTCAAACCGGGTTGGAAGGTAATATTGGCAGCACTGAGTTCTCGCACCGCACGTGCCATCTGCTGGTCCACAGCGCCCAAAGGCGAACCGCGATAGCCCGTGCAAAGCCCTGCCGTATTCAGCCCCGCCTTTTCGTCGCGCGCCTTTTGCATCAAGAGCAGCCGGACAAGCGCCTGAGTACCATTCAAAAGCACCGGCGATTTTGTCAAATCCAACCGATCATGCAATGAAATCTCTTGTTTGGTCACGCCGCGCCCTCCCCAGTGCCGTATGTAACGTCAATATAGGTCAAAAATACTGACCTACAAAGGGTTTTTTTTGGCCGCAGGTCGTTTACTTAGGGATGATAGTCGATAGATACGACGGTACGTGTTAGCGTATAACAAATTTGCGAGAGTGTCGGGATGGACTGGGACAAACTAAGAATATTTCACGCAGTGGCCGATGCGGGCAGTTTGACCCATGCAGGCGATACATTGCATTTGTCACAATCAGCCGTATCGCGGCAGATCCGTTCGCTAGAGGAAAGCCTGAGCGTCACGCTGTTTCACCGCCACGCGCGCGGACTGATTCTAACGGAACAGGGCGAGTTGCTGTTTGATGCAACCAAGGCGATGGTCAAACGGCTTGATGCCGCCGCTGCCCGCATCCGTGATAGCGAGGATGAGGTTTTTGGCGAATTGCGTGTGACCACGACCACAGGGTTTGGCACATTATGGCTCGCCCCGCGCCTGCCCGCGCTTTACGCTAAATATCCCAGCCTCAAGATTGACCTGATGTTGGAGGAGCGGGTGTTGGACCTGCCGATGCGCGAGGCCGATGTCGCGATCCGCATGAAAGAACCAAGCCAGGCAGATCTTATTCGACGCCGTTTGATGAATATCCGTATGCGGCTATATGCAACGCCGGAATATCTGGCACAATCTGGTGTGCCTGAAAGAATGGAAGATTTTGCGCAACATCGCCTTATCTGCCAAAATGCAGGTGCTGCGCAGGTAGCAGCGGGTGCATTGCTTGTACAACAGTTGATGAAATTTGACATTCCATCAACCCTGACGGTCAACAACTATTTCGGTGTGCTGCAGGGGGTGTTGAGCCATCTTGGCGTTGGTGTGCTGCCTGACTATCTGACCGAAGATTTTCCGAATCTTGTGCGGGTTCTGCCTGATGTGGAGTCGGGCGAAGTGCCAGTGTTTTTGGCCTACCCTGAGGAATTGCGCCAGTCAAAACGGGTTTCTGCCTTCCGTGACTTCGTGACTGAGGAAATTTTCGCCTATCGCAAACGGCAGAGGAAATCTGAAGAGCTCAGCTAATGTGAATATTTCTGCATCTTATCCGCATGTTATATAAGCCATGCACAAGACGCATATCGGCCATTCCCTTACAGCAAGGTCAATAAACTTGCACAATAGGAATGGCGGGCCTAGATCGGTTTTTGAAGGCGGCGATGATTTGATCTTGTTGCCTTCATACCTCCCTGTTGGACTTGGCCGAGCGGTTGCTCGGCCTTTTTTTTGCTAATCCAGACAAGGGTTAGCCATGCTTCAGGCAATGTGTCGCCACGCTTGATCAATAAGGCGGCATCGGGCGAAGAGCCAGAAAAACAGCACCAGCGGCATGACATAAAGCGAGTTTATGGGCAGGTGCATTGCTGGGTTCCACATTGTGTTGCAATATCCGCAGCACGTTTGGCGCGCCCCCATCAAGACAGACCCAGAATTTTGATCGAGATTTTTTTTGTGTCCTTTAACTAATGCCGCGCCGGTCGGTGCCTTTGCCCTTCCCCTTCGAAGCGCTTTAGCCTATGAGCGCGGCATCAATTGACCGATGGGATAATGCCATGACCGAACCCGCGATCACGCCAGAGCTTGTTGCCGCACACGGGCTGAAGCCGGATGAATATGAGCGTTTGCTAGGCATTATCGGGCGGGAACCGACATTTACCGAACTCGGTATATTCTCGGCGATGTGGAATGAGCATTGCTCCTATAAATCCTCCAAGAAATGGTTGCGCACGCTGCCCACCACCGGGCCACAAGTCATTTGCGGGCCCGGCGAGAATGCGGGTGTCGTTGATATTGGCGATGGGCAGGCCGTGATTTTCAAAATGGAAAGCCACAACCACCCGTCTTATATCGAGCCGCATCAAGGGGCTGCCACGGGTGTTGGCGGCATCCTGCGTGATGTGTTCACCATGGGCGCACGCCCGATTGCGGCGATGAATGCGTTGTCATTCGGCGTACCAGAACATCCGAAAACGTCTTACTTGGTCAAGGGCGTGGTTGAGGGTGTGGGCAGCTATGGCAACGCTTTTGGCGTACCGACCGTGGGCGGCGAGGTTCGCTTTCACCGCAGTTATAATGGCAACTGCCTTGTGAATGCCTTTGCCGCCGGTTTGGCAGATGCCGACAAAATCTTCTACTCGGTTGCCTCGGGTGTGGGTATGCCAGTGGTTTACCTTGGGGCAAAGACGGGCCGCGATGGTGTGGGCGGGGCGACCATGGCCTCGGCCGAATTCGACGATACGATTGAGGAAAAGCGCCCCACCGTGCAGGTCGGCGACCCCTTCACCGAAAAACGTCTGTTGGAGGCCTGTCTGGAACTGATGCAGACCGGGGCCGTGATTTCCATACAGGATATGGGGGCTGCAGGGCTGACCTGCTCTGCGGTGGAAATGGGCGACAAGGGCAAGCTTGGCATCAAGCTGCAACTTGATGACGTGCCGCAGCGCGAAACCAATATGACCGCCTATGAAATGATGCTTTCGGAAAGCCAAGAGCGGATGCTGATGGTTCTGAACCCGGAGCTGGAAGCCGTGGCGCGGGCGATCTTTGTGAAATGGGACCTCGATTTTGCGATCGTGGGCGAAACCATCCCCGAAGACCGTTTCCTGATCTTGCATGGCAATGAAGTGAAGGCGGACCTGCCGCTCTCAAAACTGGCCTCCTCGGCACCGGAATATGACCGCCCGTGGGTGGAAACTCCTGCGGCGGAGCCTTTGGGCGATTTGCCGTCGATTGGTCCGATTGATGCCCTGCGCGCCCTGATCGGCAGCCCAAATTATGCCCATAAAGCCTGGGTGTGGGAGCAGTATGACAGCATGGTCATGGCCGATACCGTGCGCAGCCCCGGCCTTGGCGCAGGCGTTGTGCGCGTGCATGGCACGCCAAAGCTGTTGGCCTTCACCTCAGATGTGACCCCGCGTTACGTCAAGGCCAACCCGGTGGAGGGCGGCAAACAAGCGGTCGCCGAGGCCTATCGAAACCTTTGCGCCGTTGGTGCGCGCCCCCTTGCCAGCACCGACAACCTCAACTTCGGCAATCCCGAAAAGCCAGAAATCATGGGCCAGTTGGTGGGTGCGATCAAAGGTATTGGGGCCGCCGTTGCGGCTTTGGATATGCCCATCGTTTCGGGCAATGTCTCGCTTTACAATGAAACTGATGGCGCCGGTATTTTGCCGACGCCGACCATCGGTGCCGTGGGCCTTCTGGCCTCGGCAGATGAGTTGATTGCGGGCCTGCCGCAAGAGGGGGATTTTGCTTTGGTCATCGGCCATACCCTCGGGCATCTTGGCCAATCCGCCCTGTTGGCAGAGGCGTTTGGCATGGAGGCGGGCGACGCACCCCCGGTCAATCTGAAGGCCGAGCGCAAACACGGCGAATTCCTGCGCGCCAACCGCAAGCTGTTGCGCGCGGCCACCGATTTGAGCGATGGCGGGCTTGCGCTTGCGGGGTTTGAAATGGCCGAAAGCGCGGGTATTGGCCTTTGGCTAGAATCGGGAAGTATTGCAACACTCTTTGGTGAAGATCAGGCGCGTTATCTGGTCGCCTGCGATGTCGCCGATGCCGTCAAACTGATAGCCGCGGGTGAAAAGGCGGGCGTTCCGGTGGCGCAGGTCGGCCAGTTTGGCGGCGCGACCCTCCAACTTGGCAGCGTTTCCGCTCCGATGGACGAGTTGGTCATACTTTACCGTTCTGCTTTTGCTGCGGCTGTCGGCTGAACTTGCGCGCGTTTCAATGCAAGCCTACATTAGGACGAATACTAGAATAGGATCCCCCCATGCCGATAAACGCGCAAGATATCGAAGACCTGATCCGTGCAAGCTTCCCCCATGCCAAAATCCAGGTTGAGGGTTATGACGGCGTACATTTCTCGGCCGAAGTCATCGATGAAAGCTTTCGCGGCATGAACCGCGTTCAACAACAGCGCGCAGTTATGAAAGCGCTGGGTGATAAAATGGATGGCGCCAAGGGTGAACTGCATGCCTTGGGCCTGACGACTAAAGCGCCGGATTGATCGGCTTTGGGCCGCCCGGCTTGATTATTCACTACCTAAGACAACGGCGAGGCGGTTCGCCACACCACCATCAGTAAAATAAGGAATCGGAAAATGAGCGCAGCAGAGACGATCAGTGACACGATTGCGAAGAACGATGTCGTTTTGTTCATGAAAGGCACCAAGATGATGCCGCAATGTGGGTTTTCCTCCCGCGTGGCGGGTGTGCTCAATTTCATGGGCGTCGAGTTTGCCGATGTGAACGTGCTGGAAGATCCCGAAATACGCCAAGGAATCAAGGATTTTTCGGATTGGCCGACCGTCCCGCAGCTTTACGTCAAAGGCGAATTTGTCGGCGGCTGCGATATTATCACTGAGATGACGCTCTCAGGTGAACTCGACCAGATGTTTGATGCCAAGGGCGTAGCCTATAACAAAGAAGCTGCTGACAAGATCCGCGAAAGCAACGCCTAAGGCCTTCGCCACATAGAATCATGGGGGGCCATCAGCCCCCCGTCCACGTCTTGGGTTCAGCCCTGCGCGCGAGCCTGATCTTCGACCTTCGCGGCCAACGACTCGGCCCGTGCCGCAATCTCTGCCAAAGTCTCGGAGATTTGCGGTGGGATCACCGGCACCTCAATTTTCTGCGGCTCGGGCACAGGCTGGCCTTCCAATTCCGCCACACGTGCTTTAAGCACCCGCAACTGATCTTCAACCGCGGCCGTGCGGTCTGCCAGCATCAACCCCGCCATCAACAGCATCCGCGATTCCGGCAAACGTCCCATTTGCGTGACCAAAGGCTGCGCCTCAGTGTCCAACATGGCGCCGGCGGTTTGCAAGAAATGCTCCTCGCCCTCTTGGCAGGCGACCAAAAAGCTGCGGCCCCCAATGACAATTTCCAACTCAGCCATTGGCGCGAGCCTCCTCGATCATCGGCTTCAACTCTGCCAAAATTTCATCCATCTCAGCAGTTTCGGAGTGGCGGGTGGCGCGCAGGCTCTCCAACTCGGCCATCATTGCTTTGTTGATCAGATGCGGCTCTGCAATGTTGTCGGCGGCCGCTTCATGCAACACCCTCAGATGCTCACGCAGTTGTGCGGTGGATTTGCGCATGCGCTGCAATTCCAGCCCTTGCACATCCAATTGCTGGGTCATCTTTTCAACCTTGGCTTCCAACTGGCTCTGCGACAGATTCTCACCGTCCTTCACAGATTTCAACCGTTCGTTCAGCTGGGCATTTGTAGCCTTTTCAGCCGCGAGGGCTGTTTTCAGCTGCGCTATCTCAGCCTCATGGCCAACGCCATCAAAGTGGCCCTGCGTAGCGGCTGGAGCCTGTGCGGCGGGCGGCACTAAACTAAGCTTATCAAGCCCAGCCCCAATCCGGCCCAATGCCGCTGTGATCCGCCGTTCCAACTCAGCTATATTGCTTTGGTCACTCATTCAAATGCCCCCATGTCTCCTGTTTCGCCGCCTGTCGCCGATTTTAGATCCGGTGCTTTGATCAAGCAGCGCAATATTAGCCTGCTTCGCCCGCGCTTGTCACATCTAAATCTTAGCAGACGAATCAACCCATCTGATCGTTTTCCCGATCTTACCCCAAAGCCGGGGGCAATTGCGCCCCCCTTTGAGATCAAGCCCTTGCCTGACATGCTTGATCTTGCCGACAAGGCTGATATGCACCTTTTGAACATTCGGATATTGAGACGCATTTTGCGCCCCCCTGTCCTTGCCAACAGACCCGCCAGCTTGGGCAAGCGCATTCCGCGCGGCCTGACCCCCATAAAGACGAAGGATCAAAGCATTGGATATTGCCACCCTGCGCGCCCAGCACCCCGACCACTGGAACAAAGCCTGCGCAATCCGCACGCTGACGCTGGATGCCGTCGCCGCTGCCAATTCTGGCCATTCCGGCATGCCAATGGGCATGGCCGATGTGGCAACGGTTTTGTTTGAAAAGCATCTGAAGTTTGATGCATCCGCGCCAAACTGGCCTGACCGGGATCGCTTCATTTTATCAGCGGGCCACGGCTCGATGCTACTTTATTCACTGCTGCACCTGACCGGTTACGCCGATATGACGCTGGAGCAGATCAAGAACTTCCGCCAATGGGGCGCGATCACGGCGGGCCACCCGGAATATGGCCATGCGACAGGGGTCGAGACCACCACCGGCCCCTTGGGTCAGGGCATTGCCAATGCAGTAGGCTTTGCCATTGCCGAGGAAAACCTGCGCGCACGTTGGGGGGCCAAGATCATGGACCACCACACCTATGTCATCGCGGGCGATGGCTGCCTGATGGAAGGGATTTCGCAAGAGGCAATAGGTCTGGCTGGTAAGCACCAACTTTCGCGCTTGATCGTGCTGTGGGACAACAACGGCATTACAATTGACGGAAAGGTTTCGCTTTCGGACATCACCGACCAGATGACACGCTTCGCGGCTTCAGGCTGGGATGTGTTTGAATGTGATGGCCATGACCCGGTGGATATTGACCGCGCGATCACGGCGGCCAAGGCTTCGGCCCGTCCGGCAATGATCGCCTGCAAGACCCATATCGCGCTGGGGTCTTCTGCACAGGATACCTCCAAGGGCCATGGCGCGCTGACCGCGCCTGATCTGATCGCGGATACCCGCAAGGTTTATGGCTGGCCCTATGGTCCGTTTGAAATTCCGACGGAAATCAAGAAGGCCTGGGAAGCGATTGGCGCCCGCGGCTTGAATACCCGCAAGGCGTGGGAAGGTCGTCTGGCTCAGCTTTCGGACAGCCGGAAGGGCGAGTTTGCGCGAATCTTCAAAGGCGAAGCCCCGGCCAAACTGTCGGCCGTGGTTCGTGCGTTGAAAAAGCAGGCCGTAGAAACACTGCCGAAACTGGCCACGCGCGCTGCCTCGGAAAAGGCGCTTGAAGTGATCAACCCAATGATGAAGGAAACCATCGGCGGTTCGGCGGACCTTACGGGGTCAAACAACACCAAGACGAGCGATCTGGGCATGTTCTCCCCTGAGAATCGCAAGGGCCGTTACATCTATTACGGGATCCGCGAGCATGGAATGGCCGCAGCGATGAACGGCATGGCGCTGCATGGCGGAGTTCGGCCCTATTCGGGCACCTTCATGTGCTTCACCGACTATGCCCGCCCTGCGATGCGGCTTTCTGCGCTGATGGGGGTTCCTGTGGTTTATGTGATGACCCATGACAGCATCGGTCTGGGCGAGGATGGGCCGACCCACCAGCCGGTTGAACACCTTGCTATCAGCCGGGCCACGCCCAACACGCTGGTGATACGGCCCGCAGATCAGGTAGAGACAGCAGAGGCTTGGGAAGTGGCCTTGTCGCAGACCAAGACCCCCACAGTGATGGCCTTGTCGCGGCAAGGGGTGCCTGCTGTGCGCAAAAAGCACCTCAATCAGAACATGGTCGCCAAGGGTGCCTATGTGCTGGAAGAGGCCGAGGCCAAGCGGCAGGTTATCTTGATCGCCACCGGGACTGAGGTAGAGATCGCACTAAAGGCTCGGGCCATGCTGGAGGCTGAAGGGATCGGCGCGCGCGTGGTATCCATGCCTTGTATGGAGCTGTTTGCAGAGCAAGACGAGGCCTACCGCCGCCGCATTTTGCCACCCGGTCCGGTTCGGATTGCGATTGAAGCCGGGGTTCGGACGGGCTGGGATCGCTGGCTATTGGGCCAGGGTGGGCGCGAGCAAAAGGCCGCTTTTGTGGGGATGCATGGCTTCGGTGCCTCAGCCCCGGCAGAGCGGCTTTACAAGGAGTTTGGCATAACGGCGCAGGATGCTGTGGCCAAGGCAAAGGCTTTGCTTGGCCTCTGATTTTCGGAAATGCGCGCGCGATGAACTCGCGCGCATCTTTATAAGGCTTTGAAAACAAGCCATTTCCATTCGTTCATTAACCTGATTTTGTCCTAGGGGCGACCCGCGCTTACCAGCCACTAAAGCGGGGCCACGCCAGCAGCGGCGCGCCCTTGTCTTGGGGCAAAACGTGGTAGCTTTGATGCTGTGCGGCCGTAGCGCAGGCGTGGTTGGGCAAGATACGAAGTTTGGTTCCTACCGACAGTTCTGGCAATATAGCGCCCGAACCGGGACGACAGGCGATGACGCCATGTTCCTGATTTGCCTGAACGACGATCAGACCCGGCAAGACGTTGCCCGCCGCATCACAAACCACACCATAGCCCTGATCGACCGCCTGATTTGCTGTGCCGCGATCGCGCGACATGGCCATCCAACCCGCATCGACCAACACCCAACCGCGTTTTTCCTGATGCCCGATCACGGTGGTCAGCACAGATAGCGCAATGTCATCAACCGTGCAGGCCTTGATGCCAGCCATCACCAGATCAAAGAACATATAGACCCCGGCGCGCAGCTCGGTCACGCCTGTCAAATCCTTGGCGGCATGGGCCGTGGGGGTGGAGCCTGTGCTGACCACCGGGCATGGCAGGCCCGCCGCGCGCAACGCCGTGGCAGCGTTAACAACGGCCGCGCGCTCTGCCTCGGCGAAGATGGCCTGTGCCCCTGCCCCTACGGCAAAATAGCTTTCGCCAGCATGGGTCAACACACCGCGCAGGGCCGCGCCGTTTTCGTGCAAGATGCGCCCGATGTTCAGAAGCTCCGGATCATCCGATGTCAGGCCGCCACGATGGCCGTCGCTGTCAATCTCAATCATCGCGGGGATTTTGATGCCAGCCCCGCGTGAGGCGGCGGCAACGGCCTGTGCCTGCACCGCAGAATCCAACAGGACCGTCAGGTTGCAACCGGCGCGGTGGAGATCCAGCACGCGGGGCAATTTGTCAGCCGCGATGCCCACGGCATAGATGATGTCGGTTATGCCCGCTTGTGCGAAAACCTCTGCCTCGGCCAGCGTTGAGACGGTTGCAGGCCCGTTACCGTCTTTCAGAACCCGGCGCGCGACTTCAACCGATTTGGCGGATTTGAGATGCGGTCGCAGCGCCACGCCAAGGGAGGCCGCGTGTTGTGCAAGCCTGTTGATATTGCGCGTCATCTTTGCCTCATCCAACAGCAGGCAGGGCGTGGGCAATGTTGCTAGGCGGGTATCGGTTACCGACATAAGGTCTCCATTGATGAAATGTGCAGTGCAGCATAGGGAAAAGGGCAGCGGCAGCAACGACTGTTGTTTTACCTTGAAAAAACAATCGCCGCGCAACCGTTGATCTGACGGAGCGGCCCGCGCCTCAATGCATCAATGCGCGGCTTTCTTGCCCGTGAACAAGACGATCATCGGGCCAATAACCTTTGTCATCACAGGGATCAGCCCCAGCCCCAGCGCCAGCCCAAGGACAC
>CALEMZ010000310.1 GCA_937910975.1 uncultured Pseudorhodobacter sp.
TCAATTATGCATCGCCACCCGCTATAAATCAATAAGCAGAATGAAAAAGCCTAAACCAATTACGAAATGGAATGCCACATGACCGATCTCACCATATGCTCCTGCGCCCATTCATCAAAGCCCGCGCCTAATCGCTTTTCCCAATTGCTCCAACTCTTCGCTCTATACCGCCAACGCTGCACTTTGGGGCAGCTTGGCCCGGAACGCCTTGCCGACCTTGGGGTTACAAAGGCCGAGGCTGAGGCCGAAAGTTTGCGTGGGTTTTGGGACGTTCCGGCCCATTGGCGGGAGCGGCGGGGCTGAAGTGGCTTCATCTGGGAAAATTCCTCGAAAGCCTCACAATTTACTGACAGAAATACTTGATATTCTGCAAGCTACCCCCAATATTCTGTGGTAAGCGGGTGTGCGGTGTATGCAGCCCCGCACAGAAGTTTAAACGGAGGCTTAAATGGCTGAATATCAAACAATCAATTCGGTCGGCGCAGGCACCCGTACCGCGCAGATCGATGCAGGCCTTCGGGCCCATATGAACAAAGTTTACGGGCTTATGTCGGTTGGCATGTTGCTGACGGGCGCTGCGGCTTGGGCCATTTCCGGCCTAGCAACCACGGCTGACCCGGCGCTAGCGACAGTGCAACTTGGCAATGGCACGATGCTGACCAGCCTTGGCCAGACACTCTACCTCTCGCCGCTGAAATGGCTGATAATGTTTGCCCCGCTGATCATGGTCTTTGCCTTCAGCGCGATGGTAAACCGCATGTCCGTGGCTGCAGCACAGCTGTCATTTTATGCCTTTGCCACCCTGATGGGTTTGTCGATTTCGTCGATCTTCCTAGTCTATACCGGGGCATCGATTGCACAGACCTTCGTGATCACCGCCATCGCTTTCGCCGCGCTGTCGCTTTACGGCTACACCACGAAAAAAGATCTGTCCGCCATGGGCACTTTCCTGATGATGGGCTTGATCGGGCTGATCGTGGCAATGGTTGTGAACATCTTCCTCGCCTCCTCGGCGCTGGCCTTCGCGATCTCGACCATCGGCGTGCTGATTTTTGCGGGGCTGACCGCCTATGACACCCAGTCGATCAAGAACGAATATATCGAGCATGCCCAGCATGGCGATAGTGAATGGTTGGGCAAGTCGGCGATCATGGGCGCGCTGCGTCTCTACCTCGACTTCATCAACATGTTCATGTTCTTGCTGTCTTTCCTCGGCAACCGCAACTAATACGGCACCTGCCGTCAGAGACGAAAGGGTCGGTGGCAACACCGGCCCTTTTTTCATTCCCCTTTAACGCTTTAGTCCCGATGAACCTTCCCATTGATGTCATTGCCAAAATCACCTTCGCCCCGCTTTTAATCCATCAGGGGCGGCAGGTGCGGCGAACCGCGCTGCTCTTGCCAGAGCCGCCGGGCCAGCGTGATGGACAGGCAGGTGCTGGCAACAACCGTTTATTGATCCTTGGCGACAGCTCCGCAGCCGGGGTCGGTGCCGCGCATCAGTCCGAGGCACTGAGCGGGCAGCTATCCCGCCTGCTAGGGCCAAACCATTATTGGCGGCTGGAGGCAAAGACCGGCGCGACCACCGCCTCCATCGGCGCGCATCTGGACGGGCTGGAAGGCCAGCGGTTTGATACAGCACTGATCGTGCTGGGTGTGAATGACATCACCAATATGGTGCCCCTGCGTCGCCTATTGGCACAACGCAGCACCCTTTACCGCCGCCTCCAAATTGACCATGGCGTGACGCGAGTTGTGGTGTCCGGCCTGCCGCCGATGCGCCACTTCCCGCTGCTGCCCCAACCCTTACGCTGGGTGCTGGGCGCGCAGGCGGATCGCTTTGATGCCGCTTTGGCCAAACAGGCGCAGGCCCTTGGCCACACCTATATCCGGCACCACATCCCTTTCAACCCGGCCCTCATGGCCCGAGATGGTTTTCACCCGGCAGCTGCCGCCTATCGGCTGTGGGCGCTGTCCCTCGCCCCCCACCTCCGGGCATGAAAAAAGCCGCATCCAAAGATGCGGCCCTGTTCTGCGTCCAGTCTGGCAGATCAATTACTTGATCTTGCCTTCCTTATACTCAACATGCTCACGCTTAACCGGGTCGTACTTCCGTACAACCATTTTCTCGGTCATGGTGCGGGCATTCTTCTTGGTCACATAGAAGTGCCCGGTGCCCGCCGTCGAGTTCAGACGGATCTTGATCGTCGTCGGCTTCGCCATAGTCGTCTCTCCTGCGTGCGAGGGAAATAGTTCTTTCCCCGCGAAATCCTTATGAGCCGCGCTTATGCCCATCCTGCCGCGCCGAGTCAACTTGATAGTGCCAAATTTCTTTGATCTTTTTCGCGGATCGAGTGCGCCTGCGCAAGGCTGGCCAAAGGCCCGTTTTCAAGCGGCAATTTGCGCCTTTTTTGCGCCGATATTACCAACGCCAACCGCCCGATCCGCTGCTTTCGCAGCAGCAGAGCGCAGCTGATGCCCCGTGCCATTGAATCGGTTTTCGCGAACGCGCTTTGGGGCGAGATATGTCGCATTCCGCAACGGGTGGCGGGTGCGGGCCAAAACAGGACTGGTGAAAGACCGTTCTGGTAAGATGAAGAGTTGCGCGGATGGCCTGTAAGCCGGATTTTGTTCCGGGGGTTTCCCCCCTTCGATGACCATTCCTCTGGCCCCACTGTTACCAGTGGGATCTAGCTGCCAACCCGGGCCCCTGGGCTGAAACATCCCTGCGGCGGTATCTGTTGCCAGACCTGCCCGCGTGAGGCCCCTATTCGGCATTGCTCCGGGTGGGGCTTGCCTTGCCGTCCCTGTTGCCAGGTCCGCGGTGGGCTCTTACCCCACCGTTTCACCATCGCCCCGCAAGCGAGGCAGACTCTTCTCTGTGGCGCTTTCCCTCGGGTTTCCCCGGCCGGGCGTTACCCGGCACCCTTATCTCATGGAGTCCGGACTTTCCTCGCATTTGGCGGTTTCCCGAGGGACTACGCCAAACACGCGGTCATCCGGCCATCCGCGCGAGGCGTGACTTACGCCTCCTGCCCGTCTTGGTCAATGTCAAAGCTTGAGGCGGGGCCAAAGCTTGAGGCAGGGCCAAAGCACGCGGCAAGGTCTTGGGCCAATGCGGCATCCACCGCGTCCAGCGGTCCCTTGGCCCAAGGACGAAAGCGCAGGCGGAACGCGGCCAGCAACGCCTCATCGGCCACGGGTGGATAGCCAAAACGTTGCGCCGCCCCTGCAAAAGCCGCCGGGTCGCCCTGCCCCACCGCCGACGAAGGCCAAACAGAAAGCCCCGCGCGCGCCAAGCGCTTCCAATCAAACCGCGCGCCGGGATCTCCCTTGCGGCCCGGTGCCATATCGGAATGGCCGATCACACCTGCAGGCCCAATGCCCCAGCGGACCATGATTTCTGCCAACAGAGTTTCCAGCGCGGCCATCTGTGCTGCAGCAAAAGGCTCAAACCCGTCATTCGCGAGCTCGACACCGATAGAGCGGGAGTTCATATCTTCCAGCCCGCGCCAAAGGCCCGCACCGGCATGCCAAGCCCGCGCCTCCTCCGGCACCAGCGCATGCACCGCACCGTCATAATCAATCAGGTAATGGGCTGAGACTTCGGATTCCCGATCGCAAAGCCGCGCCGCCGCCGCGGCACAGCTTTCCATCGCCGTATAGTGGATCACCACAAATTCAGGCCGTAGCCCACCCCGCCTTTCGCCAAAGTTCGGAGACAGCGGCACGGGCGCTTAGCGCAAAGCGTTGCGGAAGGGGCGCGGATCCCAACCACAGGCAAAGCCATCGCCATCCGGGTCCAGCCCGTCACGGTCTTTCTCCGGCCCGCCTTTGGACAAGAACACCTCTTGCGCAAGGTCGGGTGAGGCGTATTTGGCGCAAGTCACCAGCGGATCGCGTTGAAACAAGCCGCCGCGTTTATAAAGCTGGGTGCCCGGCGCATGGGTAGTGGTCAGGGCAAATTGCACAATGTTCGGCCCCGCATCGCCGGAGCGCTGCGGCAGGGCTGTGGGGGCCACCACCTGATATTGCGCGCGCTGCCGGGCCAGACGTTCAGCATCGCTGTCGATAGTTTCGCGAGAGGATACGGCGTCGAAATCCTGCTCATCGGACATCGCGGCCCCGGCGCGCATTTCGCCTGCCTCTTGCCTGATGCCAGCTGGAGCGTTTCCACGCGGGCGGTTTGCCCCAGTGGTTGCCGCAATCTGCGTTTCACCAATCGCACCACCTGTTGCCGGCGTGACCCCGCCAGCGGCATTATCAATGGCTTCCCCAACGCGCTCAGTCGAAAAAACCGGCTGCGCGGGGACCGCACTCAACGGCTGGCCCGCAGCTTGCGCCGTCGCTTCGCGCTGGCGAACGTATTCAGAGTAATTGCCAAACCCGACACCGCTCCCCGAATCCGGGACAGTCGGGGCACAGGCCGCAAGGGCTAAGAGGGCCAGTAGAAACTTGGGCGATTGCATGCGCTACTCC
>CALEMZ010000311.1 GCA_937910975.1 uncultured Pseudorhodobacter sp.
CTGCGCGATCCCACGCCGGGCGACGGTGTGGTGCGTCTTGCCATGGGTGCCTGACACTGGCATCTAGACCTCGGGCTGACAGACCCCTAAACCTGTGTTGAACTGGGTATTGGGGGACATGATGGTGCAGCCGTTGGAGGGTTTGGATGTTGGGGCGCTGAGCGAGGGGGAAGCACGCGCGGAGCTTGCGCGCCTTGCCCCAATGCTGCTTGCGGCCAACCAAGCCTATCACACCCATGACGCGCCTAAGATGCCGGACGCAGATTACGATTCGCTCAAACGCCGAAACCTGGCGATTGAAGCCCGCTTTCCACATCTGAAACGTAGCGATAGCCCCAGTGAGCAGGTCGGCGCGGCTGTGGCGGATGGGTTCTCAAAGGTGGCGCATGAGGTGAGAATGCTCAGCCTCGAGAATGCTTTTGACGCTGCGGATATCACGGACTTTGTGGACCGTGTGCGCAAGTATCTCGGCCATACCGGCCCGCTTGCCTTCACGGCAGAACCGAAGATTGACGGGTTGTCACTGTCTTTACGCTATGAGAAAGGCAAATTGGTGCAGGCTGCCACCCGTGGTGATGGCGAAGTGGGGGAGAATGTGACGGAAAACGCCCGTACAATTTCCGATATTCCACATAGCCTGATAGATGCGCCCGAAGTGCTGGAAGTGCGCGGCGAGGTTTATATGAGTCTTGCCGATTTTCAGGCATTGAACGCGCGGCAAGAACAAAGGGGCGGCAAGACCTTCGCCAATCCACGCAACGCGGCCGCCGGGTCTTTGCGCCAGTTGGATGCAAATATCACCGCATCCCGGCCCCTGCGGTTCTTTGCCTATGCCTGGGGTGCGTGTTCAACCCCGCTCGCCGACAGCCAGATGACGGCAATGAACCGTCTGGCATCGCTTGGGTTTCAGACCAACCCGCTGACCCGGCTTTGCGACAGCGCGGAGGATTTGCTGGCCCACTATGCCTCCATTGAGGTTCAGCGCGCCAGCCTTGGCTATGATATCGACGGTGTTGTCTACAAGGTCGATGATCTTGCCCTGCAACGCAGACTCGGTTTCCGTTCCACCACGCCGCGTTGGGCGATTGCCCATAAATTCCCGGCAGAACTGGCCTGGACCCGGCTTTTGGCCATCGATATTCAAGTCGGGCGCACCGGGGTATTGTCGCCGGTCGCGCGCCTGGAGCCGGTAACGGTTGGCGGGGTAGTTGTTTCGAACGCCACGCTTCACAATGAAGACTATATTCAGGGTCGCGACAGTAAGGGCGCACCGATCCGCGAGGGCAAGGATATCCGTGTCGGCGATCTCGTGCAGGTGTATCGCGCGGGTGATGTGATCCCCAAGATTGCCGATGTCGACCTGTCTCAGCGACCGGATGAGGCACAACCTTATGAATTTCCAGCGCTTTGCCCGGAGTGTAATTCTCCCGCGCAGCGAGAGGAAGGCGATGCCGCGCGCCGCTGTGCCGGGGGGCTGATCTGCCCGGCCCAAGCTGTGGAACGCCTGCGCCATTTCGTCAGTCGCGCCGGTTTTGATATTGAAGGCTTGGGTGCTAAGCAGGTAGAGGCATTTTATCGCGATGGTTGGATCGCCACCCCCGCCGATATATTCACGTTGAAAGCGCGCTTTGGCACGGGGGTTCAGCAGTTGAAGAACCGCGAGGGCTGGGGCGTGAAGTCCGCCGAGAACCTGTTTGACGCCATTGATGAAAAACGAAAAATTTCGCTGAATCGGTTGATATTCGCGCTTGGCATCCGGCATGTCGGCGAAAGTTCTGCCAGCTTGTTGGCCAACCGCTATAGTACATGGGCTGCGTTTGAGATGGCCATGACCCATGCCAAAATCGGCGAAGGTACCGCTTGGGCGGAGTTGTTGGCCATTGATGGGGTCGGCGTGGTCCTGGCAGCCTCTGTCATAACAACCTTCCAGAACGAGCGGGAACGTGCTGCCATTGATGCACTGGTGGCCGCGTTGGAGGTTCAACCCTCCATCGCCCGCGCTCCGCTGGATAGCCCTGTTGCCGGAAAAACCGTGGTCTTTACCGGCACATTGGAGAAAATGACCAGGGCCGAGGCGAAAGCGCGGGCCGAAAGCCTTGGCGCGAAGGTCTCCGGCTCGGTTTCCGCCAAAACTGACCTATTGGTCGCAGGGCCAGGGGCGGGATCAAAGGCCAAAGCCGCCGCTGCATTGGGGGTGGAGATTTTGGATGAAGATGGCTGGCTAGCCCTGATCGGAACAGCATGAGCAGGCCAGAGATCCTCTTTCCTCTGTTTGCGGACCTGGAAACGCTGGAAGGGGTGGGCCCAAAGTCTGCCAAGGCCTTTGCGGGTCTAGGTGTTGAAAAGCCTAAGGATTTGCTGTTCTTGTTGCCGCATTCCGGGATTGACCGCGCGCGCCGCGCTTCGGTGCGCGATGTCATCCCGCCTACGACGGTGACGGTGGAGGTGACAATTGGGGGGCATTTTCCGCCGCTCAACAAGGGCCGCCCGTACAGGGTGATGGTGCAAGACTCGGCGCTGGAATTCCAGTTGGTTTTCTTTCATGCGCGGGGCGATTACCTGAAAACCTTGCTGCCCACCGGCCAAAAACGGCTGGTTTCCGGCCGGGTGGAGGTATTTGACGGTATCGCGCAGATGGTGCATCCCGACCATATCTTGCGCCTTGAGGAAGCGGGCGAGCTGCCGCAGTTTGAGCCAGTGTATCCGCTGGTTGCGGGTATCACGCAAAAGCTGGTGGCCAAGGCGGTGACGGCTGCCCTTGCGCGTTTGCCGGAGCTTCCGGAGTGGATTGACCCATCGCAAAAGGCCAAGGAAGGTTGGCCGAACTGGATAGATGCCATCCGCGCGGCCCATGCGCCCAAAACCAACGCCGATTTTTCCGAAACCGCGCCCGCCCGCCAACGCCTTGCTTATGATGAGCTTTTTGCCCATCAGGTCACATTATCACTGGCCCGCGCCTCGATGCGAAAGGCCAAGGGGCGGGCCAGTGTCGCGACGGGCGCCTTGCAAAAAACCGTTATGGAGGCGCTACCCTACAAGCCCACGGGCGCACAATCGCGGGCGGTTGCGGAAATTACCGCCGACATGGCCAACCCGCTGCGGATGAACCGATTGCTGCAAGGCGATGTCGGTTCGGGCAAGACTTTGGTCGCCTTTCTCGCGCTTTTGGTCGCGGTGGAGGCGGGCGGGCAGGGCGTCATGATGGCACCCACGGAGATATTGGCGCGCCAGCATTTACACGGGCTTGTGGAATTGGCAGCGCTTGCAGGAGTGCGGTTGGAACTGTTGACCGGCCGCGACAAGGGGGCTGAGCGCGCGCGTAAGCTGGAGGATCTGGCCGAAGGGCGCATACATATCCTCGTTGGCACCCATGCGGTGTTTCAAAAAGATGTGCATTTCCAAGATCTTCGACTCGCGATCATCGATGAACAGCACCGCTTTGGTGTGGAGCAGCGGATGGAGCTTGGGGCCAAGGGCCAATCTGCCGATGTGCTGGTGATGACGGCGACGCCGATTCCGCGCAGCCTCGCGCTGGCAAGTTACGGTGATATGGATATATCGGTTCTGGATGAAAAACCACCGGGGAGAAAGCCTGTGCAAACGGCGCTGGTCTCCACCGGGCGGATGGATGAAGTGGTGGAAAAGCTGCGCCACGCGGTGGCGGAGGGGCGGCAGGCCTATTGGGTTTGTCCTCTGGTCGAAGATAGTGAAGTGCTCGACTATGCCTCTGCCGAGGCGCGGTTTCAGCATTTGCGCGCAGCTTTGGGTGAGGGCGTTGTGGCCATGGTGCATGGCCAAATGCCACCCAGCGAAAAGGATGCCGCGATGGCGGGATTCGTCGCGGGTCGCACGAGGGTACTGGTTGCGACCACGGTGATTGAGGTGGGGGTGAACGTACCCAATGCCTCGATCATGGTGATTGAGCGGGCGGAAAGTTTTGGTTTGGCGCAGTTGCACCAGTTGCGCGGCAGGGTGGGCCGGGGCAGCGCGCATTCCACCTGCCTTTTGATGTATCAGGCCCCATTGTCGGAGGGCGGGGAGCGGCGGCTGAAAGTGCTGCGCGATACCGAAGATGGGTTCCGCATTGCCGAGGAAGACCTTGCCATGCGCGGCGCGGGGGACTTGATCGGTACCGCACAATCGGGCCTGCCACGGTTTCGCGTGGCAGATATGGAGCGGCAAACGGCGCTCATGGCCGTTGCGCAATCGGATGCGCGCAAACTATTGCATGATGATCCTGCTTTGGCCTCCCCTCGTGGGCGGGCTGTGCGCAACCTCCTTTGGCTTTTGGACCAAGATCGCGCGATTCGATTGATCGCCGTTGGATAAACCCTTTTTGTTCGCAAATGTTCTCAAAAAGTTCTTTACAGAACGTTAAGGACGTGAGAACAATACAGCAACAAACAAGGAGGTTCCCATGATCGCAGAAATTAAAGCTGTCGCCGCCCGTTCGTCCCAGACCCTTTTGGAAGATGCGTTGGGCGTGGTTTCTCTCTTTGTTTTGCTGGTTGCCGGGCTTTCCTTGCCGTCTCTGATCTGATCACTGCCTGCGGTCTGTCGCCTCGGGCGTGTGCACCTGTCCCAACTTGTGCCAAGCGTTCATTCGCCGGGGTTGTCCCACCCCACGCGCGCCCGTCAGATACGCTTCCTTGCCGCCGCCATCCCAACCGGATGCGCGGCGGTTTTTTTTACTCTGCTTCCGCGGCGGCTTCCGCCGCCGCTTCAATTGCCAGCAGGATCGAGGCGTGACGATTTCGGAAATCGCGCGCGGGTTCGAGCACGGCAAACCCGTCAAACGGGGCAGTCGGAACCGGCCCGCCATTCGCCAGCATCGCGCGCAAACTCTCGCGTGCGGTCTGTAATTCGGCGGCTGTTCTACCGATGACCGCCGCCCCAACCACCGCCGCCGCAGCTTGGCCCAAAGCGCAGGCCTTCACATCTTGCGCAAATTCCGCCACGCGCCCATCCGCCATGACCAGACCCACCGTCACCACCGATCCGCAGAGCGGCGAGCGCTTGCGTACCGTGGCCTGTGGCGCCGCCAGTCGCCCCAAATGCGGAATATCGGCGGCCAATTCCAAGATGCGCCCGGAATACAGCTTGATCATATCGGCATCGCTCATGGGTTTTCCTTCTGCTTCTTAGCGCATAGATAGTCTTCAGCGCCGCCGTTGCAAAGGAAAAGCCGGATGTCCTTCGACCCCTTGAGCCTGAATTATGATGCCAATGGCCTGATCCCCGCGATTGCACAAGATCATGAGAGCGGTGAGGTGCTGATGATGGCGTGGATGAATGCCGAAAGCCTTGCACGCACCCTTGCGACCGGGCAGGTGACCTATTGGTCGCGTTCGCGTCAGGCGTTCTGGGCCAAGGGGGAAACCTCTGGCCATGTACAGAAATTGGTGGGGTTGCGGGTGGATTGCGACCGCGATTGCCTGTTGATGCAGGTCGATCAAGTCGGCCCTGCCTGCCACACCAACCGCAGGTCTTGCTTTTATACGGCGGTGGTGGATGGCGCGGAGAAAATTACCGCCGATCCCATGCGCGGATGATTTATAA
Organism: uncultured Pseudorhodobacter sp.; assembly: GCA_937910975.1. GTDB lineage: Bacteria > Pseudomonadota > Alphaproteobacteria > Rhodobacterales > Rhodobacteraceae > Pseudorhodobacter. The sequence continues at coordinate 5,560 of CALEMZ010000311.1, forward strand.
AGAAAATCAGCACTATAGACCAAAAATCCGCCGAATATCCGCAGGTGTCGCACCCTCTGCCCGGTATTTTGCCAGTGCGCGCGCATCATCGCGCTTGGCCAGCCGCTTGCCGTAATCATCGCGGATCAGGCGGTGGTGGTGGTAGATCGGGGTGGGCAGGCCAAGCAGGTTTTGCAGCAGCACATGGATGCGTGTGGCCTCAAACAGATCTTCCCCGCGGATAACATGGCTGACGCCTTGCGCGGCGTCGTCCACCACGACGCTAAGGTGGTAAGAGCAGCCCATATCGCGCCGCGCCAACACAATATCGCCAATGCCCTGCGCATATGCCTCGGCCGAGGTGAGGATTGTGCCGTGATGCGCAGGCCCGGTCTCGGTAAAGGTCAAAAGTTTCGCGACAGCGGCGATATTGAGTCGCAATATTTGATTCTTTGGGCGCGGCCCTAGGGCAGGTGCGCGGCAGGTGCCTGGATAAATAAGCCCGTCCGGCCCCACAGCGCCTTCCTGCGGGGCCGAAATTGCGGCCTCAATATCGCGGCGCGTGCAGGTGCAGGGGTATAGAACGCCCATGGACCAAAGCTGGTCGAGGGCAGCATCATAGGCCGGCATCCGGTCTGACTGGCGCATCACAGGCGTTTCCCATGTCAGGCCAAGCCATTGCAAATCCGTATAAATTTGCGCCTCCCATTCCGGGCGGGCGCGGCTTTGGTCGATGTCCTCAATCCGCAGAAGGAAGGTGCCGCCGTTGGCGCGCGCCATGTCATAGGCCAGAATCGCGGAGTAGGCATGGCCCAGATGCAGCGGCCCGGTGGGTGAAGGGGCAAAGCGCGTTACGAAAGCCATGCCATAAACGCCTCTTTGGCGCGGTCGGTATAGGCTTTGTAGCGGTCCTTGCGGCCTCTGCGCCCACCTTTCGCGTCAATCGGGGGGAAAAGACCGAAATTAACATTCATCGGCTGGAAGGTCTTTGCTTCGGCCCCGCCGGTGATATGGGTGATCAGCGCGCCCATCGCGGTTTCGGCAGGTGGCGGCGGCAGGTTACGGCCAAGGATTTCGGCCGCAGCCATCCGGCCCGCCAGTAGGCCCATTGCGGCCGATTCCACATAGCCTTCAACACCTGTGATCTGCCCGGCAAAGCGGATGTTGGGCCGGGATTTCAGGCGCATCTGCTCATCCAGCAGCGTGGGTGAGTTGATAAATGTGTTGCGATGGATGCCGCCAAGTCGGGCAAAACTGGCCTCATTCAGGCCGGGAATCATTTTAAAAACAGTGGCTTGTGCGCCGTACTTCATCTTAGTTTGAAAACCCACGATATTGTAAAGCGTCCCCAGTTTGTTGTCGCGGCGCAATTGCACCACGGCATAGGGCTTCATCGGGTTGTGCGGGTTGGTCAGCCCAACTGGCTTCATCGGGCCAAAGCGCAGCGTCTCGCGCCCCCGCTCCGCCATCACCTCTATCGGCAGGCAACCGTCGAAATAGCCCGCCGTTTCGCCTTCGTGAAACTCGGTTTTTTCCGCAACCAGAAGCGCGTCGATAAAGGCCTCATATTGTGCCTGATCCATCGGGCAGTTCATGTAGGCAGTTTGTTCTTCTTCCGTCTCGCCCTTGTCATAACGGCTCTGCATCCAGACCACTGACATATCTACTGTGTCTGCATAGACAATCGGCGCAATCGCATCGAAGAAGGCAAGCGCCTCGGCCCCGGTTGACGCGCGAATACTCTGGGCAAGGTTGCCAGAGGTCAAAGGCCCGGTGGCTACGATCCAATGGCCGCTTGAAGGAAGTTCTGTAATTTCTTCATATGAAACGGAAATCATCGGATGTGCTAGAAGGCGCGCTGTCACGGCCTCAGCAAAGAGATCACGATCTACAGCCAGTGCCCCACCCGCAGGCAGGCGATGCGCCCGCGCTGTTTCCATGATGATCCCGTTTGCGGCACCCATTTCCCAGTGTAGCAGGCCAACGGCATTTTGTTGGTCGTCGTCCGAACGAAAGGAGTTGGAGCAGACCATCTCCGCCAGATTTCCGGTGCGATGCGCGAAAGTGCCGACCTTTGGCCGCATCTCATGGAGGATAACCCGCACGCCCATTTGCGCGGCCTGCCAAGCTGCTTCCGATCCGGCCATTCCGCCGCCGATGATGTTCAATTCATGTTCCATGGGCGGTGATGTAGCCCGCCCGCAGCGCTAGATCAATGCTATCCGCTCTTGTTGTTGCGGATCGGGGTAGGGGCGGTAGAGTCCAACATCGGCGTGCGCTATCATCTGATGCATTTGCTCATAGCGTCGCGCCAACTCTGCATCCTGTTGGCTGAGCGTGTCAAAGAAATGGTCCAGCTGACTAAGGCTATCCAATTCTACCTCAAGCAGAAAATCCGTGTGCCGGCCCGAGGCCAGCCCCAGCTTGCGCCGCATCAACCTCCAATTCATGATTAGCCCTTTTTCCTGAAGGCCATTCATCCACACCTCGATCACCGCAGCAAAGGCCAGCGCGCGGGCATCGGCTTTGAGTTCGATCAGGCAATGATATAGGTTCATGGGGGGCATCCTTGGTCAGAGAACGCCAGAATAGGTCGCATGCATTACGAAGTGGTGAATCGCAATGCATGGCGTTGGGTGGCCGCAAAACTTTCTGCGGCATCGCCAGGATTTGGGCCATCATAGCAACCAAGCAGGCGGGCTGCGGCGAGAAATCCCTTTGCGGCGCGGTTAGAACATACCGCGGCGTAAAAGCTGATCCAGTGGCTTGCTGGAACGGAAACCACGCTGTGAAATACCGTTGCCACGTGCCCCAAAGCGCCAAGATACCCCGAGCTGTACCATCTCCTCTCCCGGACGACTGTCACGCCCCGACATTTTGTCATAACCGACAGCGGCACTGATACGGATTGGCTGGCCTGGAAGATCATAATGCACCCCAAGCCGAACCCCATAGCCGACCGCGCGTAAATGCGCTTCGTCAAACTCGGTTGCTGCAGTTTCCAGATAAAATGTCGTTGTATCAGAGAATTCATGCGACAGACTGGCCGAGGCGGCGATGAAATCCGTGTTGCGGCGAATGCCTGTGGTGACGTTGCTTGAAATGCCAATTTCGGCCTTTGCTTCGATCTGGGTCCGATCCGAGAGGGCGGCTATCATCTCAATTCCTGCACTGCCAATCGTCGCCTCGCGGCCATCGACATCTGCTAGTGACAAGAACAAACCGTATTTAATATTGCTATTGGGTTGTAGATAAAAATGCCCATCAATCTGGCCTAATGCCCCACCATTATAAGACAGCGCGCCGACATCCAATTGCACGCCAAGCGCATCGGTGATCCGAAAATCACCGGTGACACGCCCGATGGGGCCGCCCGAGTTGGAGAATGTCCCGTAGGACAGCTCTACCTCGGCGAAGTTTAGCCCCAAAGGCGCGCTTTGGCTAAGAACTGGGGTAGCGCAGAT
>CALEMZ010000312.1 GCA_937910975.1 uncultured Pseudorhodobacter sp.
GCTTCATCTTCCACGTCCTCTGGGCAGGCGTTTTGCCTGCGCTGCTGGTGTTTTGGGTGCAAATCAAGCGCGCGCCGCTGCTGCGTGCCGGGCTAACATGGGTGGCCACCTGCCTTGCCGCCACCGCCCTTTGCGTTGGCCTTCTGATGACCCATTTTTCGACCTATTCAGTTGTTTTGCGCGCCAACAAGCAATTGATGTCGTCCTATCAGCCCGGCGCGCCGCTTGCGGCCACCCTGCGCTTTGCCCGTATGATCCAGAAATCCAGCCGCCTGCCGCTGCAAGCCTTCGCCGCTGATGCCAAGACAAATAGCGAGTTGGCCAGCGCCACCAAACCCATCCTTTTGGTCGTGGTCGCAGGTGAAACCGCGCGCGCGCAAAACTTCCAGCTCGGCGGCTATGCCCGCGAAACCAACCCCGAACTGGCCAAACGCGACATCACTTATTTCTCCAATGTCTCCAGCTGTGGCACCGCGACCGCAGTGTCCCTGCCTTGCATGTTCTCCCACCTTGGCCGTGCTGATTACAGCTATGAAGCTGGGCGGAGCACCGAAAACCTGCTCGATGTGCTGGGCCGCGCGGGGTATCATGTGGAATGGTGGGACAATAACACCGGCGACAAAGGCATCGCAGCGCGATTCACGGTGACAAATCTTATCACCTCCACCGACCCGCGCTATTGTGCCGATGGCGAATGCACGGATGGCATCTTCCTTGATGCGCTAAGCAATTATGCCAACACCATCACACAAAACACCGTGCTCGTGCTGCATATGATTGGCAGCCACGGCCCAGCCTATTACCTGCGCTACCCCAAAGAGTTCGAGAAGTTCACCCCCACCTGCCAAACACCGGAGCTGAAAAATTGCTCGAATGAAGAGATCACCAATGCTTATGACAATACGATCCTTTACACCGATCATATTGTCGCCAGCATGATCGACCTTCTGGCCGCCCAAACCAAGGCCCTGCCCGCGCTGCTTTATGCGTCGGATCATGGGGAATCACTGGGCGAGAACGGGCTTTATCTGCACGGCGCGCCCTATTTTATTGCCCCCGATCATCAAAACCGCGTGCCCATGCTGCTTTGGATGCCCGAGGATTATGCCAAGACCTTCAAGATCAACAAAGACTGCATCGCACAGCAAAAGGACGCGTCCCTCAGCCATGATAACCTGTTCAGCACCATCCTCAGCCTTGCGGATGTGCACACGGTCGAGGTTGATGCCGAGCTGGATCTAATCGGAGGCTGCCACATCGATGAAAGCTGAGCCCCCAGAAAAGACCGAAGCAGCCCGCCCATGCCCCGCGCGCATCAATGGCGTCCACCACCTTTTTGCCGCTGCGGGCTATTCGCTTGCGGGTATCCGCCGCCTTTGGGCCGAAACCGCATTTCGGCATGAGGTGCTGGGCCTGCCCGTGGTCATGGCGCTATTTTGGGTTACCTCTGCGCCGCTCTGGGCCTTTTTTGGCTTCATAATCCTTTGGTGTTTTCTGATCGCGGTGGAGGCGTTGAATACGGCGGTGGAGGTAATCGTCGATCACATCTCGCCGCATTGGTCTGAGGCCGCGCGTGACGCCAAAGACCTTGGCTCGCTGGCTGTTATGGCGCTGATCCTGGCCAATGGTGCCTTTGTTGCGGCGGTTCTGTTCCTGGCATAACGCTGCGCCTTGCAACGCCCCCACGCCGGGTTTAGCACTACTGCCACCATGCACTCCATCACAACCGCACCCCCCTACCCGGCGCTGCCGCCGCATTTCAACCTTGCCGCCCATGTACTGGCGCAGGGGGCCGCGCAGCCCGATGCCACCGCCCTGAGCCTGCTGCACCCACAGCACAGCGAAGACTGGAGCTATGGCCAGTTGCGCGCGGCCATCGGCGGGGTCGCCTCCGGGCTTTTGGCGCAGGGCCTGCGGCCCGGTGACCGGATTTTGATGCGGTTGGGCAATAGCATTGAATTTCCGGTGCTGTTTTTGGCGGCGATCACCGCCGGGCTGATCCCGGTGCCAACCTCAGCCATGTTAACGGGGCCAGAGGTGGCAAAGCTCTGCGATCTGATCACGCCCGCGCTGATCGTGGCGGATGAAGGCGTGGCCCTGCCCCACGCCCAGCCCTGCCCCGTGCTGCCCGCCGCCGCCCTGACAGATATGCACGCCCTGCCGCCGCATCCGTTCGAGATGGGCGATCCGAACCGCCTTGCCTATATCATATTTACCTCTGGCACCTCCGGGCAACCGCAACCCGTGGCCCATGCCCACCGCGCCATTTTAGGGCGCATGATGATGCTGCAAGGCTGGTACGGGCTGACGCAAAAGGACCGCATGCTTCATGCCGGGGCGTTTAACTGGACCTATACTTTGGGCACCGGGCTGATGGACCCATGGACCCTTGGCGCCACCGCCCTGATCCCCGCACCCGGCACCAAGCCTGAGGCGCTGCCCGCCTTGCTCGCCCGCGCCAAAGCCACGATCTTTGCCGCAGCCCCCGGTGTTTACCGCCAAATGCTGCGCGATGCCTTGCCGCCACTGCCCGCGCTGCGCCACGGGCTTTCGGCGGGCGAGGCGCTGCCCCAGGCTATCCGGGACGGTTGGCAGGCCAAAACCGGCACAGCAATCTTTGAAGCCTTCGGCATGTCGGAAATATCCACCTTCATTTCTGGCAGTCCGGCGCGCCCTGCCCCCGCTAGCGCGACAGGCTATGCCCAACCCGGCCGCCATGTGGCGCTATTGGGTGCGGATGGGCTGCCTGTGCCGCGCGGGGGCGAGGGTGTTTTGGCCGTGGACCGCCATGACCCCGGCCTGTTTCTGGGCTATTTTGGCGATGACGCCGCCACCAAGGCCCGCTTTCAGGGCGATTGGTATCTGACCGGCGACATCGGCTGCATG
>CALEMZ010000313.1 GCA_937910975.1 uncultured Pseudorhodobacter sp.
AGCAGCGAGATTTCCAGAAAAACAAGGGCTGACTGACCATCGCCAATTATCCTGTCAAACAGGCCAACAGCGCGGTTGATCCAGTAGATCAACACTAGAACTAGTGAGAAAAAACCAAACAGCGCAAGAAATTGCGACAGCAGGTATCTGTCGAATCTGGCCACTCGCTTATTTCTCCCACCATCTATTGTTCGCAACACTATCTGAATTCCCGGTCCGGGAAAACTTATATCTCGGAAAAAAAAAACCTATGTATCGGCGATTAACTGCCCGCTGTGATGGCTGGGTGGGTCTGGTCAAGCTGGCGAGCAGGGAGTAGGCTTTGACACGAAAAGGCAGCATTGGCGCCTTGTAACTTCTTGTTTGGAAAGACCCAAGATGACAAACCCTTTGCCAATCCAATTTCAGCAAACCGATCTTGACGCGCTAGAGGCGTTTTCCGGGCGCATCGCTTTGCTGGTGGCCCCTGATGACAATGTGGCGCGGAGCCCTGCGGCACGGCGATTGAATCGGCTGAGTAAGGGCGCGCTGAACCGGTTTTTGGATTCGGAGGCTTGGGGCAAGGTTAAACCGGGCGAGGCTACGGATTTGGCTTGGCCTGCGGGGCTGGCGGCAGAGGCGTTGCAGGTTGTGAAGGCCGGCCCGCGCGCCGATGTGGCGACCGCCCGCAAGGCCGGGGCAAGCATTGGCAAATCGGCAGGCAAAGCGGGTGTTTTGGTGCTGGCAGGCTCAATGCAGCGGGCGGCGGAGGTTTCTTTCGGCCTAGCGCTGCGGGCATATGAGTTTGAGCCGCATAAAACGGCAGAGCCCACTGTGCGCGGACCGGTGATAATCATGGTCAAAGAGCCAGACGCGGTTGCAGCAGAGGCCAAACCCATGGCTGCGGTGGCCGAAGGTGTTTTCTTCACCCGTGATCTGGTGAATGAACCAGCCAATGTGCTGACCACCGATGATTTTGCCGCGCGTCTGGCGGCGATGCAGGCGCTCGGGCTGGAGGTTGAAATACTGGAGGAGGCCGATCTGGCCAAGCTGGGCATGGGTGCTTTGCTGGGCGTGGGGCAGGGGTCTGAGAGCCCGTCGAAGGTTGTGGTAATGCATTGGAACGGTGGCGGTGATGAGGCGCCGTTTGCGCTCGTTGGTAAGGGCGTGGTGTTCGATACGGGCGGCATTTCCATCAAGCCTGCGGGCGGCATGGAAGATATGACGATGGATATGGGCGGCGCGGGCGTGGTTTCGGGTGTGATGCGCACGCTGGCGCTGCGCCGGGCCAAAGCCAATGTGGTTGGGCTTGTGGGTTTGGTGGAAAACATGCCCGATGGCCGTGCACAGCGCCCCGGTGATGTGGTGAAATCCATGAAGGGTGACACGATCGAGGTCATCAACACCGATGCCGAGGGACGCTTGGTGCTGGCCGATGTGCTGTGGTACGCGCAAGAGCGTTTCAAGCCGGTGGGGATGATCAATCTTGCTACGCTGACGGGTGCGATCATTATTGCTTTGGGCCATGAAAACACAGGGGTTTTCAGCAATGATGATGGTCTGTGCGACGCCTTCTTGAAGGCTTGCAAGGCCGAAGGCGAGGGCGCTTGGCGGATGCCGATGGGCGATGCATATGACGCCAAATTGAAAAGCCGGATCGCCGATATGATGAATGTGGGCGGGCGCGATGGCGGTGCGATCACGGCGGCGCAATTCCTCAAGCGCTTTGTGAAGGATGATGTGCCGTGGTGCCATCTGGATATTGCAGGTACGGCTTTGGTCAAGGCAGACACCACGCTCGCGCCCAAAGGGGCCACGGGTTGGGGTGTGATGGCGCTTGACCGTCTGATCCGCGACAAGTTCGAGGGTTAGTGCCATGGGGGTGGTGATGTTCTATCACCTCACCGCCTCCAGCACGGAGGAAACGGCGCGGGTGTTGCTGACGCGCTCATTGCAGGCCGGGTGGCGTGTGATGCTGCGTGGCACCGATGGCAAGCGGTTAGAAACGTTGGATCGGTTTTTGTGGTCGGGGCCGGCAGAGGGGTTCTTGCCGCATGGGCTGGAGGGCGGGCCGCATGATGCCGCACAGCCCATATTGCTGGGGCTTGGGCCGATCATAAATGGCGCGCAGGCGTTGATGGCTGTCGATGGGGCCGCTGTTCAGCCTCAGGAGGCTAGCGAGCTGGAGCGCGCATTTATCTTGTTTGATGGCAATGATGAGGCCGCAGTAGTGGCGGCGCGTGGCCAGTGGAAAACACTGACCGGCGCGGGGCTTCCCGCGCAATATTGGTCAGAGGAAAGCGGTCGCTGGGAAAAGAAGGCTGGTTAAGCCGTGGGCTGAGAGGTCGGCCTCAGAATGGCAAATTTTCCACTTTAAGACTGCCGTGTAAGATATTGAAACTTATCAGAACGGATCGCCTGATGAGCCAGATTGCGGGGCGTTGTCCATAGCGTCGCGTATATGCGACTGATGTGCATGGTGATGATGCCCAAGTGCTAGAGGCGGCTCTGGCGAAAAGGGCTCGCTGACAGATGTGATTTTCGCGCCAAGTTGCTGCAGCAGCGCCTCTACATCCGCGTTTTGTTGAATCAGCAACCGGGTATCTTCGACCTGGCAATGGAGATTGAGCGCACCGAGGTGCCAAGCGTAGCGGGCCAGATCGCCGCGTACTTCCAGCAATTGCTCCTCGGCATAGATGATTTCGATGACGCGGCCATCTTCCAAAGCGAAGCCGAAGTAACCGTCAAGCGCGGTGCGCTCCGGCAAATCAACAACAAATGTCTCTCCATGCTCGGTGGTTAGCGCCCGAACGCGGATGGCTCGGTCAAGATGCGACAGCACGACGCGGCCATGGCTAGGCACTTCAGGGGTGTCGCGCAGAAGGCGGCGGGCGGTGGGGAAGTCGGTCATAGAGCGCTCACGTTGATCCGGTTATGGATCAGATTAGCATTCGATGGCTTTTCTGTCCCGCGCGATGAGTCAGAGGTAAAGACGGTCCGAAAAGATACGGCGCACTTCGGCTTCACGCGATGTGCCACGTGCCGCAAGGTCTTCATCTGTCTTTGCGTTCAGCTTGCGCACTTCTTCCATTTTCGGATGCGATTCAGCCATCAGGATCATGAAGTTCCAGATTGCCACGAACGGGCGGGCGAGAATGCTGGACAGGCTAGCTACGGGTTTTACTGTGGAAATATAGGCCATGGGAGACTCCTTTAATTGGTCAGTTATCCTTCCCTATCGTTAATATGTTCTGATTTGTGAGCAGGTTAAACGGACAATACGGCATTGCCGCAATGCAGCATATGCATAGCTCTTGCCATAAACGCGCAAAGGCCACCGCCGTTTTGGGCGATGGCCTTTGCCGATTCCGACGATGAATTTTCTCAGGCTGAGATTTGCTCGCGCAAGATCGCCGCTGTCATCGAGATCATCAGATAGATGCCCGCAAAGATCAGCATCGCGACCAAAGTGCTTTCAAAGGCTCGGGGGTATGTGGCTTCATCCGGAGGGATGGGTTTGACCGAAAGCGACAAGTAGCGTGTCTGGCGGTTGGCATCTGCGCGGGCGGTCTCCATCGACTGGATGGATTGCGCCAGCATGAGTTGCCGTGTTTGCACATCGGCCTGGGCCGCCAACAGCTCACTTTGCACCTGCGGCAGTGAACCACCGCCCTCGGAGCCTTCTGTCAGCCTCGCGCGCATCGCGCCGATTTCATCTTCCAACGCGGTGATGCGGCGTTCTAATGGTTCCATCCGTGCGGCATTCGGGCTGGCATTGGATTTCATCTGTTGCAAGGACAGGCGATCTTGGCTCAACAGGGTTTCCAATTGTCCGATTTGCGAGGTGATGAGCGACACCTCAACTTCGGACGACAGGACGTTATATTTTTCTTGCAGTTCAACCACGCGACGTTGCGACAAAAGCATCTTTGCCTCTGCGTTTTCAAAGCCTTCGCGTGCACCGCTCATCTGGTCGTCGCGCAGGCGATGGGTCAGATGATCGACCTGACCCTCAGCATAACCAATAAGCGCATTGGCAAATTCCACCGATTTTTCGGGGCTCGTGGCTATCACCTCCATTTTGATCAGGCCTTCGGTCGGATCATAGGAAATCTGGAAGTTGCGCTTGTAGAGCTTATAGGCGGCCTCAAGCGTTGCATCTGGAACCAGCCGCTGAATCGGGTCAATGTCCGGGTTGCTGTAATGGGCGCGGAAGCCATGTTCCTCATCCAGCCGCAACATCGCTTCACGTGATTGCAGATAGCCTTGCACGGCAATACTGTCTTGCGATGTAGCGAGCGGAGAGCCTTGCAAAAGCCCGCTAAGGCCACCCGCGCCTGCCGCTGCGGGGTTTGTCGCTTGTTGGATCACAAACTCCGATTTTGTCGCGTAAAGCGGCGTGGCGACCGTGTAATAATACCAGCCAGTCACCAGGGTCGGCAGCAAGACAAAGAACACCAGTCGCGCGAGCAACAACAGCGACTTGCGGCGCCTTCGCTGCGCCAGATCCCGCTGGATCTTCATAATATCGGCAAAGTGGTTTTGTTCGGCCCGCACTTCGGTTGAGGCCACTTGTACTGGTTTAATGATCTGTGGAAGTTTCACGCCGTCTCCGGGCGGCAATTGCGTCAACGCGCGAGAGTTGCCTTCGGTCTGGATCGGCTGGCCGCTGGTTGTGACCAGATCAAGCATACTGGTGCGTTGAAACGGGTCTATGCCTGCGGCACGCAACAAGCGCACGGCGTCAAAATCAGATGTTGCGGGCAGGCCGTGTTTTTGGGCCATTCTGCGTGCCATGCGCAATTGCCGGCCTGTAAGCCCTTCGTGGCGGATAGTCTCCAGCCCTTCCTCCGAAGCGAGCGCAACGGGATTGGCTATGTTGGCGGAATTTGCGGGATTGGCTGTGTTGGCGGCACTGGCTGTCGGAAACTTTTCCGATCCAAAACCATCATCGACATTATCGAACAAGCCTGCATCGCCTTGCACCGGGGCAGGCGGGAATTCCGGTCGGCGGGTACGAAACCGCTTAGCTGTGAGCTTCATAGTCATAAAGACGTTTCGCT
>CALEMZ010000314.1 GCA_937910975.1 uncultured Pseudorhodobacter sp.
GGACTGGAGCTGATGGAGCGCGCGGGTCGCGGCGTGGTCGCGGCGATTTTTGAGCACTGGCCCGAGTTGCGCGCCGCTTCTCACCGCGGTGTGGTCCTGTGCGGCCCCGGCAACAATGGCGGCGACGGATTCGTTGTGGCGCGGCTGTTGAAGGAATGGGGCTGGGAGGTGGACGTGTACCTTTACGGCGACCCCGAAAAGCTGCCACCGGATGCGCGGGTGAATTATGCGCGGTGGGCTGCTAATGGCCGCGTTGCCTCGATATCATTATTTGACGCATGGAACGGGCAGTACGATCTGGGAATAGACGCTGTGTTCGGAACAGGATTATCCCGCCCGGTGTCCCAAAATGTAGCCGGCTTGATTAATAGTCTTGGTGCATTGCCGCGGGTTGTCGCTGTTGATTTCCCTTCAGGTCTTTGCTCCGACAGCGGGAAGGTGCTGTCGGAAAATTCTGACCCTGCACATAGCAGCCTTCCAGACTGCGGTTTGACCGTAACTTTTCAATTTGCGAAGACGGGCCATGTCTTGTCAAAGGGGTTTGAGTATTGCGGGGTACTTAAGGTCGTTGATATTGGGCTGGATAGAAAGAGTGCCTTGAAGGCACTAAAGGCCTGGCCCGATTCTGCAAAGGGGCGGCGAAAGTTTGACAGAACCATAATCTGCGCCTTGCCCGACAGATGGTGGTTCGAACCCGATGGATCGTGGAGCTTGCTTGGAAAAGAGCAGGTTCTCGCGGGCCACAAATACTCCTATGGTCACGCCCTCATCCTTTCAGGTGGTATCACCTCGGGCGGGGCTGCGCGCCTTGCCGCACGGGGCGCATTGCGCATCGGGGCCGGGGTGGCGACACTCGGCTGCCCGCCCTCCGCCGTCATGGCCAACGCGGGTCATCTCAATGCCATCATGCTACGGTCGGTTGCGGATGCGGATGCGTTGCAAGCTGTGCTGGAGGACGACCGAATCAACGCGCTTTGCCTCGGGCCGGGGATGGGCGTGGGCCGGGCGGCAGAGATGCTGGGGGCGGTGCTGGATGATGGCCGGGTCAAGCGACGGGCCACGGTGATTGATGCCGACGCGTTGACCGCCTTGGCGCAGTCGCCTGACCTTTTTGCAAAGCTACACGAATCCTGCATCCTTACCCCCCATGCCGGGGAATTTGCCCGCCTCTTCCCCGACCTCGCCGCAAAACTGAACGACCCCGCCACCTCAGGCCCTGCCTATTCCAAGCTCGATGCCACGCGGGATGCCGCAAAACGCGCGGGATGTGTGGTGCTGTTCAAAGGGCCGGACACAGTGATCGCCCACCTTGATGGGCGGTGTACCATAAACGCCGCTCATTATGATCGCGCCGCCCCTTGGCTTGCCACCGCCGGATCAGGCGATGTGTTGGCTGGGTTCATCACAGGGCTTTTGGCACGAGGGCTCGACCCAATGCAGGCGGCCGAAACTGGGGCCTGGCTGCATGTCGAATGCGCGCGGGCCTTCGGGCCGGGGCTTATTGCCGAGGACCTGCCCGAGGCGCTGCCGGGAGTCTTTCGCCAGCTTGGGCTGTAAGCCTATATAATACATGAAAAAACCCGCATCAGGACAATGCGGGCTTATCAAAAGAGCGAAGGCAAGAAGGGATCAGGCCTCAACCTTTACCGCGGTGCAGGTCAGCTCCACGCCATTGGCATATATCACTTCGGGCTGATCAAATTTCAACTTGTAAAGGCAAGCGCCTACGACGGTTTCATGGCGAATATACTCACCATCGGTCAAGTCACGTGCCAAAATCACCGCCTGCGACACACCTTTCAGTGCCTTGGCACGCCAATCGCGGATATGAATACCCTGATCTGGGGCCACGCGCATATCTTCATCGGGTTGATCCACACCAAGGGCGGAGGCCGAAATGCACACCAACTTGGCGGTCGGAAAAACCTTTGATTCCATGCCCCGCAAAGCCCGCGCACCAGACCGTGTGATGATCCGATCTCCCACCGACAAGTACTCAACCGGCATCTCGCCTGAAAGTGTCAGAACGATGGTTCCGGCTACAAGTCCGTCAATCAGCGTGGTGTCCGTGCGGTCAATAGTGGCAATATCATTCGTCATGGTTTTGTGCCTTCTTTGATCTCTGAACCTTCATCGCTTTCAAATGTGGCGGCAATGAGTCAACGAAGCGTCAAACTTGGATTTTGAATCTTACAATTTTAAGGCAGTTTTTTCCTCTCGCATCCTGCCCGCGCCTTTGTTAGAAGGGCGCGGAATTTCATTGTAACCAAAGACCAGTCGGTCGGAGGATGCTTTGATAC
>CALEMZ010000315.1 GCA_937910975.1 uncultured Pseudorhodobacter sp.
TTTCAACGACGTCGCCTTCGCCGATCAGGTCATGTGTGACCCGAATGCCGGTGATGGCAAAGAACGCAGGTGCCAGAACGTTGGATTCGTATTCGTGGGTGCCGATTGTCTCGGATACCACATTGATTTCCATACCTGCGTATGGCTGTGCAGCGTCGATGAACCACTGCAATTCGGCTTCCTGATCCGCGCGTGATAGCGTGGACAGTTCGCCGATTTCGGCGTCAAGGAATGCCTGTGCGGCCTCCATATCGGCGAACGCCGGTGCGGCAAGCATGCAAGCGGCAAAGCTTAACGCTGTCGTTCCTTTAAGTCGCAAGTTCATTTCTTGTTCCTCCCTATTTGAGAACAATATGAGCCGCCAGGTTCTTGCAGACCCGATGACACGTTACCTCTTTCACTAGACCCAGCGGAAAACCGCTATGGCATAAAAGAGACACACGATCAGTGCCCCCCATTGAGGGGCGCTGAACAACCCGAGCCAAGCCAAATTAAGAAAGGCAGAGCCCAGCAGCGTGATGAACAATCTGTCACCCCGCGTTGTTTCGATCCGAAGTATGCCGATGCGCGGCACCTCCGGATATTTGATTGCCAGCACCGTGAAGGTGACGAGCGTGGCCGCAATGATCACGAAAAAAGTGGCAGTCGGTAAGGTCCAAGCCATCCAGTCCATTGAAATTTCTCCTCTTTCGTTTCTTAAACTCGGCCTAGGGCGAAGCCCTTGGCGATGTAATTGCGGACAAAGTAGATAACCAACGCACCGGGTAAGATCGTGAGCACTCCAGCGGCTGCCAGCACTCCCCAATCGATCCCGTCAGCACCAACTGTTCGGGTCATCGTTGCTGCGATCGGCTTTGCGTCAACGCTGGTCAAGGTGCGGCTGAGAAGCAGTTCAACCCATGAGAACATGAACAAGAAGAACGCAGTCACACCAATCCCCGAGGCAACAAGCGGCGTGAAGATCTGAACAAAAAACCGCGGGAACGAGTAGCCGTCGATATAGGCTGTTTCGTCAATTTCCTTGGGGACTCCGCGCATGAACCCTTCGAGAATCCACACCGCCAGAGGCACGTTAAACAGCGCGTGGGCAAGGGCGACAGCAATATGCGTGTCAAACAAGCCTATCGAGCTATAAAGCTGGAAAAATGGCAGGGCAAAGACCGCGGGTGGGGCCATCCGGTTGGTCAGCAGCCAGAAGAACAAATGCTTGTCACCAAGGAATGAATACCGGCTGAACGCATAGGCTGCCGGAAGGGCGACAGCGAGTGAAATCACCATGTTCATGACAACGTAAATCATCGAATTGACGTAGCCCATATACCAAGACGAATCCGTCAGGATTGTCAGGTAATTGTCAAAGGTCAGGTCTCGGGGCCACAGGGTGAAGGTGTTCAATATCTCTGAATTGGTCTTCAGGCTCATGATCAGCAGCCAATAGATCGGCAACAACAAGAACAGAAGATACAAACCCATGACGACGGCGCTGCCATTGATCTTTGGCAGTCTTAAGCCGCGTTTTGCGGATGTATGTGTAAAATCAGACATCAGTGGCCATCCCTTTTGTCGAGGTTCGTCATCACAGTGTAAAACACATACGATACCAGCAGGATCACGAGGTAATACATGATCGAGAACGCAGCAGCGGGGCCAAGGTCGAACTGTCCAAGCGCCATTTTGACCAGATCAATCGACAAAAACGTCGTTGAGTTACCGGGGCCGCCACCTGTCACGACGAAGGGTTCTGTGTAGATCATAAAGCTGTCCATAAACCGCAGCAGGATCGCGATCATCAACACGCCCATGATCTTTGGCAGTTCAATAAAGCGGAACACTTTCCAGCGGCCAGCCTGATCGATTTTGGCTGCCTGATAATAAGCGTCGGGGATGGATTGCAGTCCGGCATAAGCCAACAGCGCCACCAGCGATGTCCAATGCCACACATCCATCATGACGACAGTGATCCACGCCGCATAGAAATCTTGGGTGTAGTTATAGTCGATGCCCATCGCATTGAGCGTGTAGCCGAGAAGGCCAATATCAACGCGCCCGAAAATCTGCCAAATCGTCCCAACGACATTCCAAGGAATAAGCAGCGGCAGAGACATCAGGACCAGACAGAACGACGCCCAGAACCCCTTTTTCGGCATGTTCAGCGCCACAAAGA
>CALEMZ010000316.1 GCA_937910975.1 uncultured Pseudorhodobacter sp.
ACGCACGATCGCATACGATTCCGCCGATATTGCCCGCACCAATCACGCCGAGGGTCTTGTTGAACAGTTCCACCCCCATGAAGCGCGATTTCTCCCACTTGCCAGCATGGGTCGAGGTATTAGCTTCGGGCAATTGCCGCGCAACCGCAAACATCATCGCTATCGCGTGCTCTGCCGTGGTGATGGAGTTGCCGAAGGGCGTGTTCATCACGATCACCCCCTTTTTCGATGCGGCCGGAATATCGACGTTATCCACGCCGATGCCCGCGCGAGCGATAACCTTCAGACGATGCGCGTTTTCCAGCAGCTTGGCCGTCACCTTGGTCGCCGAGCGTATGGCAAGGCCGTCATAATTACCGATAATCTCGGCAAGTTTTTCCTTGTTTTTACCCAGACCGGGCATGAAATCCACATCAATTCCGCGATCACGGAAGATCTGGACAGCGGTTTCGGACAGTTCATCGGATACGAGGACTTTGGGGGCCATGTTCAGGCGCTCCTGTTTATAAGTGTATGTTCACAAATTGCCTAGGGTGGGGTTCAACCCCACCACCAGCATCTCAAAGGGCAGCGATTTCCGCCTGAAACGCCCAGTCAATCCACGGCATTAAGGCCGTGATATCCGAGGTTTCAACCGTCGATCCGCACCAAATCCGCAGGCCCGCAGGCGCATCGCGATACGCCCCGATATCCAGCGCAACACCTTCTTTTTCCAACCGTTTCGCAACAGCCCTGGCAAAACCCGCACCATCAATGATCCGCGGATCAACAAATTTCAGACACACCGAAGTGGTCGAAGCCGTTGCCGGGTCCACCGCTAGATTCTCGATCCATGAATGAGTATTCACAAATGCAGCCACGGCCGCCGCATTGGCATCCGCCCGTGCAATCAGTGCCTTCAGGCCCCCGATGGATTTCGCCCACTTCAGGGCAACCAGATAATCCTCGACCACCAACATCGAAGGCGTATTGATCGTCTCACCCTTGAAAATGCCCTCAATCAACTTGCCGCCCTTGGTCATGCGGAAAATCTTCGGCATCGGCCAAGCCGGCGTGTAGCGTTCCAACCGCTCCACCGCGCGGGGGCTTAGCACGATCACACCATGCGCGCCCTCACCACCCAACGCCTTCTGCCAAGAGAATGTCACCACATCCAGCTTGTCCCACGGCAGGTCCATAGCGAAAACCGCCGATGTTGCATCGCAAATCGTCAAGCCCTCACGCTTCGCCGGAATCGCATCGCCATTCGGCAGGCGCACGCCCGAAGTGGTGCCGTTCCACGTGAAAACCACGTCTTTATCGAAATCGACCAAGCCGAAGTCCACGATCTCGCCATAAGGCGCTTTGCGCACCACGGCATCCAACTTCAACTGCTTAACAGCATCCGTCACCCAACCTTCGCCAAAGCTCTCCCAGGCCAGCATTTCCACCGGGCGCGCACCCAAAAGCGACCACATCGCCATTTCCACGGCGCCCGTGTCAGACCCCGGAACGATGCCCACGCGGTAGCCTTCCGGAAGGCCCAGAATCTCGGCGGTCAGGTCAATCGCCTCGGCCAGTTTGGATTTTCCAACGGCTGCACGATGCGAACGGCCCAGAGGCGCGTCAACCAGCATGTCCAAGGAAAAATTGGGGATTTTGGCACAAGGGCCGGAAGAAAAACGCGGATTGGCCGGGCGCAATGCCGGTGTATTCATCGTCATGGTGTTATCCTCACAGATATATGCCCTTCGTTGGGGAAGGGTGTCCCACCGCCGCATCTACGCCTCTGGAATGGCTGGCACAAGCGGAATAATTGTCGTAAAGCGCCGCATCTACCGGAAGAAACGACACCAATTTCCACTATTGGATGCCTTCATGTTCATAGCGACACTCCTGACCAACCCCGCCACCCCGAAGCTTGACCGCGCAACGGTCGAATCTTTGCGCAACGCATGGGGCGGCGGCGACGCTATATGGCTCAACCCGGCGATCGCCGCCGAGTTCCCGATTGAGGCAATGCCCGCCAACCGCTGGGACGTTTGGGAGGGGTTGCAGGCCCTTGGCATTGATCTGGTCGTGCAGCCCAGCGTCATCCGTCGCAAGCGGCTGCTGCTGGCCGATATGGACAGCACGATGATCCAGCAAGAATGTATTGATGAGCTGGCAGATGCAGCTGGCGTCGGCCCTCATGTCGCAGGCATCACCGCCCGCGCGATGAACGGAGAGCTGGATTTTGATGACGCGCTGCGCGAACGCGTGGCGTTGCTCAAAGGCCTCCCCGCCACCATTATCGAACAAGTATTCATAAATCGCATCACCTTGATGCCCGGCGGCCCAACCCTCGTGAAAACCATGAAAGCGCATGGCGCACGCGCTGCCCTCGTATCAGGTGGTTTTTCCGAATTCACCAGCCGCGTTGCCGATATCCTCGGCTTTGATGAACACCGCGCCAATCTCCTTCACATTGAGAACGGCCAGCTTACCGGAACCGTGGCCGAACCCATCTTGGGACGCGAGGCCAAGGTTACGGCGCTGCGCGAAATTGCCACGCAAATGGGCATCACCCCCGCCGATGTCCTCGCCGTTGGCGACGGCGCAAATGATCTTGGCATGCTTGGTCTTGCAGGTGCGGGCGTCGCGCTTCACGCTAAACCCTCCGTAGCGGCCCAATGCGATATCCGCATCAACCATGGCGACCTGACAGCACTGCTTTATATCCAAGGTTACACCATTCAGGATTTCGCCTGACACCCTGACGTCATCTTTGCAAAAATACTCATGCCGCAGGCCCCGGCCCGCGAAAGGCGCTACTGCCCCCAGTCATGCGCCTGCATCTCGCGCAACCGGCTCGCTGTGCGCTCAAATTCAAAACTGCCAGCGCCCTCGATATACAGCCGCTCTGGCTCATCCGCCGCCGATGCGATCAACCGTACCCGTGCCTCATATAGCGCGTCGATCAGCGTCACAAAGCGTTTCGCCTCATTGTAATTGCTGGCAGAAAGTTGGGGGATGTCTTCCAGTATCAGCACCCGAACCGCGCGTCCAATTGCCAGATAATCCGCTGGACCCAAAGGCTTAGCGCAAAGTTCCCAAAACGTGGCGCGCCCCACACCATTGGCAAAGTGCGGCAATTCCACCTCGCGCCCGTTCACCGCAAGGCGCAGCACCTCGCCGCCGCCGGAACTGGCGCCGCCCGAAAGGTCCGCCCAAATCGCATCTATTGCGGCCCGCGCCTTGCCCGCCGGATGGAAATAAACCTGCGCGCCCTGCAGGCGATGCTGGCGATAATCGTTCGGGCTTTCCAGCTCCACCACCTGCATCCGCGCCCGCAGCAGATCGATGAACGGCAAGAACAGCGCTCGGTTCAGCCCGTCGTTATACAGACCCTCCGGCATCCGGTTTGAGGTGGCCACCACCACAACCCCGGCCACGAACAGCTTTTCAAACAGCCGCCCGACGATCATCGCATCCGTGATATCGGAGATCTGCATCTCGTCAAAGGCCAGCAGCCGAACCTCACGAATAATCGCATCGGCCACCGGCTCCAACGGGTCATCCACACCCTTCTTGCGCGCCTCATGCATGCCGCGATGAATATCTTGCATGAAGGCGTGAAAATGCACGCGGCGCTTTGCCGGGCTGTCAGTCTCCGCGATGAATAAATCCATCAACATCGACTTGCCACGCCCAACCCCGCCCCAAAGGTAAAGCCCCTTTGGCACCGGAGCCTCCTTGCGAAACAGCCCCGCCAGCAGCCCGGATTTACGCGCCCCCTGCGCCTCGGCCCAAACGCGCAACTCCTCCAGCACAGGCAACACGCCATGCTGCGCCGGGTCTGCCCGTAGGCTGCCCCCGGCGACTTTGGCCTCATAAATCTCGGTCAATGTTTGGCGCATGTGCAAACTTTCAGTGCGGGCCATGCAGCCGGATCAATACAACCATCCCTGCACTCATTCCCACCCCGGCATTTTCACCGCAGGCAAAATCCGCCCGGTGCATTCGCCAAACCCAACGCGGTAGCCATCGCCCTGCGCATGGCCGCGCAGCGTCAGCCTGTCGCCATCCTCGATAAAGCTGCGCTGCTCGCCGGTTTCCAGCGTGAACGGCTCCCGTCCGGCCCAGCTCAGCTCCATAAGCGAGCCAAACTCAGCGCGCTCTGGCCCCGAAATCGTGCCAGAACCAAGCAGATCACCGGGGTTCATCTCACAGCCGCAAACCGCATGATGCGTAAGCTGTTGGGCGGCGGAATAATACAGCCGGTTGTAATTGGTGCGCGCAATCGTGCTGGGCTTTGCAGCATCTTCTGGCTGCATCAGCACCTCCAGCGCCACGTTGTAAAACCCCGGCGCTGCCTCCTCCAGATAGGGCAGCAGCGGCACCTCACGCGCGGGCGCGGCGCAGCGAAACGGCTCCAACGCGGCGGCCGTCACGATCCACGGGCTGATCGTCGTGCCAAAGGCCTTGCCTTGAAACGGCCCTAACGGCTGATACTCCCAGCCCTGAATATCACGCGCCGACCAATCATTCAGCATCACATAGCCAAAGATCATCTCAGCCGCCTCAGCCGTGGTAATCGGCTGGCCGAGCACCGATCCAGTGCCAACAATTGCCCCCATCTCCAGCTCTATATCCAGCCGCTTCGTCGGGCCAAAGCTGGGCATTGCAGCATCCGGTGCCTTGGTCTGGCCCAGTGGGCGGTGAATATCGGTGCCGGAGACAACAACCGAACTCGCCCGCCCGTTATACCCGATCGGAATATGCAGCCAATTTGCCGGAAGGTCTGGCGAGCCGCGCAAAATCGCGCCCATATTCTTGGCGTGCTGCATCCCAGCATAGAAATCGGTGTATTCCGCCACGAGAAACGGCATATGCAACCGCGCGCGCGCCTGCGGCACAAGGTATTGCGCAACGGCCTCCTTGCTTTCTGCACCCTCAACCAAAAAGCCAAGCAGCAGCACCC
>CALEMZ010000317.1 GCA_937910975.1 uncultured Pseudorhodobacter sp.
GAAAATGGCCGCGTAAGTTCTACGAATGCACCCCGTTAAAAATGGGGGGATTACCTGACCAAGGGCACCTTTTGGCCCCCTATGCTTTGCTGCGTGTGAATTGTGTGCAGGATGATTGGGTTGTCGTGGTTATCGTCCGGCCAACGCAACTTCAGCCCGCAATTGGGGTATCCGAAGGGACAAGCCTGACGCGTGACCTGGGTGGCTTGTCTGATATCTGGGTGACCACGGGCGCGGTCGCGCTTGGTCTGGTGGCTGCGAGCCGATCCATGTCACCATTGATCGGCTCGCATCGCTCATCCACGTGGGCCTGTGATCGCGCTTTACACACCAGTGTTGTTAGTAAACCAGCTTAAAGTATTCTGCCTGGAAGTTGTTTTCCATCCCGCTACCGCAAAAACCCATTGCCATGTTGGAAGTACCTGAAATTTCACCGCCAGCAACAATTGCCGCGCCCTGAATGCCATCGGCGTTTGCCGAAAAGCTAATATCACCGTAAGCAAGTAATTGGCCACCGTAAATTTGTAGATCAGCAGGGAAATCCATACTGCCCATTGTGACCAACTGGGCATCGCCACCTTCAGCGCAATTGTCATTTTTTCCGATTTGAAGGCCTGAAGCCGCCGTTATGGAGCGTGAAGAATTGCTGCGCGTCGCAATCACAGCATTCTGTACGACAACGCCTTGTTCGAACTTAATCGGACAGGTGGTGACGATTACCACATTTTCAACAATGACGTTCGCTTTGATCGTAAGATCCGCCCCGCCCGTACAGCTAAAGGTGTGCACTTGTCCCGGTATCAGATCACTCTGAGTAACATTCCTGCTCGGAAGAATCTTCTTTATATCTGATGTGATATATTCAGGAAGATACAGAGAATCAAATGCATCTAGGCCATTAATAATGCTGGCTATCCTGTCGATGATCCGGATGTTCCAAGACCCTGAGCGCAAGGCGTCTTGCAACCCATCGTTGGATGTAAAGCCAGAGTTAGGCAACTCGATATCGTTCTCATCGGGCATGGAAACGACGGTGCCGGGTTCAAAGTAGTTGTTACTGTTCATAGAAACATAGCTATTGGAATGAACGCAAAAACCATTCGAATAAGTGTTGTTGCTCTGAAGATCCACAACAGACTCAGCAACAAATCCTTCTCTCAGGCAAGAGGGGATGTAAGTTGTGAATACCGAAGTTGTTGAAATATTCCAATCATCTAGCCCTACAATCCTCAGCAAATAGGTTGGAATAGCGTTGTCCGTGGCAAGAGTGCGCCGCGTTGTTACTTCAACAGCATTGCGAGAACCGGGTGATGGCGTAAAGACTTTGGTATCGTGGTCGTAGTCACCAAAGGTAATGTCCGCATCGTGCAAAACATTACCGAACGCAGCCACTGGCATGTTGCGCATTGCAATGTCATGAGCTGCGGCTATCGCATCCGCTTCTGAATTCAGCTCCCGGGTGAGCAATGCTGCATGGCCTGATGCATCCGCCGCAACCTGCAATTGGGTCCGCGACATCATCACGTTCCCAACGTCAATTGCGTATCCACCTACCAATATCGTTGCAGACAGTATGAACAGGCTAAATGCTGTCATGCCGCCAGATTCACTATGACGGAAGCTGCGGGCTATGCCTTTACATGATTTTTGCACTTCAACTCTCCGCCAGATGTTGTGATGTGACCGTTACAACAAACCCATTAAATCCCGCATTTCCCAAGTAATCCGGTGATTTAGCTGTCGTGACCATGGTATTTCT
>CALEMZ010000318.1 GCA_937910975.1 uncultured Pseudorhodobacter sp.
ACGAAGAGGCCTATCTGTTCCAAAAGCTGATCCGTCAGGGTTTTGGCCATAACAACGTCGATCACTGCACGCGGTTGTGCCATGCGTCTTCGGTTTTTGCGCTGATCGAAAACGTCGGCTCGGGCAGTGTGACGGCCACGTTTAACGAGATTGAGAATGCCGATGTGGCGATTGTTATTGGCGCGAATCCGGTAGAAAATCACCCCGTCGCGGCGACCTTCTTCAAGCAGTTCACCAAACGTGGCGGCAAGCTGATTGTGATGGACCCGCGCGGCGTTGGCCTGCGCCGTTTTGCCAGCCACATGCTGCAATTCCGACCCGGATCAGATGTGTCCATGCTCAACGCCATCATGCATGTGATCGTGGAGGAAAAGCTTTACGACCTGCAGTATATCGAGGCCTATACCGAGAATTGGGAGGCCGAGAAGGCGCATCTGGCTGATTTCTCGCCTGAGAAGATGGAGGCCATATGTGGCATTCCGGCGGCCACCCTGCGCGATGTGGCACGGGTCTTTGCTGGCGCCAAAGCGGCAATGATCTTTTGGGGCATGGGCGTTTCCCAGCACATTCATGGCACTGATAACGCTCGCAGCCTGGTCTCCCTTGCGCTGATGACGGGGCAGGTGGGCCGCCCCGGTGCGGGTCTGCACCCGTTGCGCGGCCAGAACAACGTGCAAGGCGCCTCGGACGCTGGGCTTATCCCGATGTTCCTGCCCGATTATCAAACCGTAACAAGCGACAACATCCGCAACGCCTTTACCGAGGTTTGGGGCTCGGGTGATTTCAGCGCCGAAAAGGGGCTGACCGTGACCGAGATTTTGGACGCGGTGCATGAAGGCCATATAAAGGGCATGTATATCCTTGGTGAAAACCCGGCGATGTCAGACCCGGATGTGACCCATGCACGCGAAGCGCTGGCCAAGCTGGAGCACTTGGTCGTGCAAGATATTTTCCTGACCGAAACCGCCAACTATGCCGACGTGATCCTGCCTGCCGCCGCATTTTACGAGAAATCCGGCACGGTAACGAACACCAACCGGCAGGTGCAAATGGGCCGCCCCGCCGTGCCGCCCCCCGGTGAGGCGCGCGAGGATTGGGCGATTACCACGGAACTGGCCAACCGGCTTGGCCTTGGCTGGGCCTATACCCACCCGTCCCAGGTTTTCGCGGAAATGAAGCTGAACATGAAATCGCTGTCCAACATCACCTGGGAGCGGCTGGAGCGGGAGGGCTGCGTGACCTATCCTAGCCTTTCAGAGACGGATCCGGGCCAGTCGATCTTGTTTGCAGACGGCTTCCCGCGCGAAGGTGGGCGGGCAAAGTTCACTCCTGCTTCGGTGATTGCGCCCGATGACGTGCCTGATACCGAATATCCGATGATCCTGACGACGGGACGGCAGTTGGAGCATTGGCACACCGGGTCGATGACGCGGCGTTCAAAGGTGCTGGACGCGGTGGAGCCGGAGGCCAATTGCAGCCTCCACCCCAAAACCCTGCGCCGCCTTGGCGTGGAACCGGGGGGCCATGTGCGGCTTTCTACCCGGCGCGGCAGTATCACCATCATGGCACGGGCAGACCGCGCGGTGTCCGAGGATATGGTGTTCTTGCCCTTTGCCTATGTCGAGGCGGCGGCGAATATCCTGACCAACCCGGCCGTAGACCCTTACGGTAAAATCCCCGAGTTCAAGTTCTCGGCGGTGAAGGTGGAAAAGGTGGAAACCGTCGCGGCGGAGTGATGCGGCCTGGGTCTGTTACACTGCGGCCATCCCCAAATAAAAATCGCCCCCCTGACACAAAAGGATCGGGGGGGCGTTGCGCCGTAAATATCGGCCTGTCCTTCTAAAACGTGTCATCCGTTCTATCTTTGTAAACTATACTTTAGAATAGAGGTTTTGTCTATACTAAAGTATATGGAAGCCAAGTTGCGAGCCATTGGCGGCGCTGCGCGGTGAGGTGGGCGATGTCTTCGGAGAGCTGTCTCTGTTCGACGGCGCGCCCCGTTCAGCCGAGGCCACGGCCGTTGTCGCCAGCGAAGGATTCGTTTGAGTAAGCGTGATTTTGAGACGATAGCCCACCGCCAGCCCAGCTTGCGCATTGCTGTGACGCATTACCTGTGCCGGATGCTGCGCGACACGATAGAGCAGTTGGAGGGGCCTTGTTGCGGCCCTTTTTGTGGCCTTGGTTACGGGCTTACCAGTATGCGAGTTGCAGGCCCAGCGCCTCGGCCCATAGCCGATCAGCGTCAAAAAAACGAGACCAAAGGCTGCGATACCTGTGCTGCGTTCTCTCGCACGTCAACTGCCGCCATCCCGGCCGCCGCCGCCGCCGCCATCCCCTGATCGCTATCCTCCAACACAAGGCAATCACGCGGTGCGACCCCCATCTGGGTGGCCGCCATCAAAAACATCGCCGGGTCCGGCTTGGCAAGCTTGGCCTCGCTCAGGGTCACAATCGGATCGAACAGCGGTGCCAGATCACAGGCATCCAGCATCGCCCGCACCACCTTGTCTTCCGCATTTGAGGCAACCGCCATCGGCACAAGCCCAAACCAGCGCCGGGCCAAAGCCACTACCGGCGGATTTGGCAGGCACGTCACCGCGAGCGCGCCGGTTGCGTCTATACTGTCGCGCACCGCTTGAACCAGATCCAGCGCGGGAAAGAAGTCTTCCCGCAACTCCGCCAGCAAATCCCTCCGCGCAAGCCCGGTGCGCTGCCCATACCAAGCCGCGTCCATCACCGCCCCCTGCCGTGCCAAAGCCTGCGAAAACGCAGCGAAATGCAGCCCCGCACTCAAGACCAAAGTGCCATCGCAATCAAAGATCAAGGCCTTGAACGGCGGCAAATCATCAAGCAACGCCATGTTATCTCCAATGCAGTCCGGGCAGCGTGCAAACCATGTGGCAGCCCGCCGCCTGAGGCAAGGTATAAGCGTGGCCCACCAGCCGCAACCTCAGGCGGCCGGGCGAAACCGCGCCGTTGCCACCTCACAGCGATAGGCGTCTGCCATCGGATAGGGTGCGCGCGCTAAGGTATCCACTGCCGCAATCACCCTGTCCGCCTTTGCATCATCCATCAGCGCCGAAAGGTTTAGCCGCGTCCAGCCGGGTTTCTCCATCTCTTCCCCGCGTAAAATTGCGGCGCGGATAGCCTCTGATTCCGCCGCCCCAATCCCCAGCAAGCGGTGTGCATAAGGCCCCGCACAGGCACAGCCCCCCCGCGCCTGAATGCCGTAAGCATCCGACAATAGCCGCGTGAAAAGCTGATGATGCAAATAGCCGCCCCGCGCCGCGTCTCGCACCCGGAAGGAAAAGATCGGCAGCGCCTGCGCGTCGATATTGCCCATCAAATCGATGTTCGGGTTCGCTTGCCACACCGCCAGCGCCCGCGCCCGCAACGCGGCATGGCGCGCATCCATTCGCGCCTGTCCCATCGCCGCCTTTACCAAAAAGCATAAAGCCGCGCGAATATCACCCACCAC
>CALEMZ010000319.1 GCA_937910975.1 uncultured Pseudorhodobacter sp.
TTCTTCTTCCAGATCGGCGACGAAGGCGAAGGAGGAGTAGGGCCGGTCATCGGGTTCGATTAGTTCAATGGAAATGCCGCCCAGAAGGTCTGCATCTTTGGTATCGGCCGATGACAGGCCACGGCCCGAGCCGCCGCCAATTTCGGCCATGACGAAGGTGGTGGGTGCGCGCCCGTGTTCGGCTTCATAGCGCGCTGTCAGAGCATCGGTGGCGCGCTGCATCTCGCGCATCATGGCCAGCGTGTCGTCGCGCGTGGCACCGGGCAGCATGGCGAAGTTACCCGAAATGGAGGATTGCTCAGGCGCGTTGAAGAAGCGGAATTTCAGATCACCACTGATGAAAAGGGCGAGCTGCGAGGCCAGCAAAAGCACGGCCAGCGCGACGGTGGCAAAACGGGCACGGATGACGACGGCGATGAGGGGGCGGATGGCCACGCGGATAAGCCACTGCAACCCCTTGTTCACTTGGCGCGAAGGCCAATCATACCATGCCTCGTCGCGAGCCGCGCGCAGGGCATGGGCCATATGATTGGGCAGGATCAGAAAACATTCCACCAGGCTGGCCATCAACACCGCGATCACCGTAAAGGGAATATCGGCGATCAACGCGCCAAAGCGCCCGCCGATAGTTATGAGCCCTGCAAAGGCGATAATTGTGGTCAGCGTAGAGGCGATAACCGGCATGGCCATGCGCTGGGCTGCATTTTCGGCGGCCTCGACCGGCCCTTCGCCCAAGTGCCGCGCGCGAAAATCTGCGTGTTCGCCCACCACAATCGCATCATCCACCACGATGCCCAAAGTGATGATCAGCGCAAACAGCGAGATCATGTTGATGGTCAGCCCTGCGCCATACATGATACCAATGGCGGCCAGAAGCGATACCGGGATGCCTGCGGCCACCCAGAGTGCTGTGCGCGCGTTTAAAAACAAGAACAAGAGCGCCACGACAAGGCCAAGCCCCAGCAGCGCGTTGTCCAAAAGCAGGTTCAGGCGCCCCGAGATCATCTCGGCGCGGGCGCGGATCAACTCTATCTTCACATTGGGGGGCAGGAGGGGCTGCATCTTATCTACCACCGCCTGCACATCGGCCTGCATGCGGATCGCATCGCCGCTGTCAGAGCGGTCTATCCGCACGGTCATGGCAGGGTTGGGGCCGACAAAGGTGGCGCGGCCCCGGTCGGCGGGTTCGGTGCTGACAGTTGCCAGATTTCCGACACTCAGCGTGGTGCCATCGCTACCTTGACGCAACACGATGGCCGCGATTTGGGTGGCCGAGCGGGCCTCTTGCCCGGTGCGCACACGGGCGGTGCCACCACCCACATCGCCGGCCGGCGCGCTGGCCACTTCGGCGGCAATCGCGCCGGCAATCTGTGACATGGTGACATCATGCCGGATCAGGTTGACCGAAGGCACTTCGATTACGATCTGTGGATCAGCAAGGCCGCGAATGGTGGTGCGGGTGATGCCTTGTTCAAAGAGGCGGGCGGTAAATTCATCAGCAAAGCGGCCCAATTGATCCACCGAGACGGGGCCAGTGATGACCACATCTGTGACCCTGTCACGCCACGCACCGCGCCGGACCACCGGGTCTTCTGCATCTTCAGGTAGCGTGCGGATGCCATCGACGGCCGATTGCACATCTTCGGCGGCTTGGGCCAGATCGGTGCCGGGTTCAAATTCCAGCGTGATGGTTGCATTGCCTTCGGAGGCGCGGGATGTGGCGTCGGTGACGCCATCGACCGTTAAAAGCGCGGGTTCAAGCACCTGAACAATGGCGCGGTCCACATCTTCGGCCCCGGCCCCGGACCATTTGGTGCTGATGGTGATTTCGGAAATAATCACATCGGGAAAGAACTGTGCGCGGATGCGGGTGGCGGCGGCAAGGCCCGCGACGATCATCACGGCAAGCAGAAGGTTGGCGAGCGTGCGGTGCCGGGTAAAGTAGGACAAGATGCCTTTTGCGCCGCCGCCGATGTCGCGCCCTCTTGCCATGCCCTAGCCCCCCATTCGGCTTTCCAGCCGCTCAATCACGCTTACGGGAACTTTCTCTTGGGCCAATTGCGCGAGGATGCGGTTCTTCGCCTCTGCGGGCATGCGTTGGTTGCCTTCGACAAAGGCGATCAGTGCGGCGCGGCGTTCGGGCGTAAGGATAACGAATTCGGGCAGGGCAGGTGCCGAGGCAATAGTGTTGGCAGTTTCGGTTTGGGCCGCATTGGGCGCGCGGATCGGTTTGACCTTGATTCCCGCACCAAGCAGCGGCGAGCGTTCACGCACCAATTCGCGCCCTTCAAGGCCCGTGGCAGACAGGATAACCATATCGCCCTGACGGCGTTGCAAAATGGCGGGCAGGGCCTCCAGACGGTCCTCGGCGGTCAGCGCCAGAACGGCCCCATCGGCACCTAGCGCGGTAGCGGGCAGGGCGATGACGTTCTCCAACTCTGGCTCGGATATGCGCACCGTTACGAAATCGCCGGGGCGAAAGCCGGGGGCGGTGCTGAGCGTGGCATAGACAAGGCGGCCCGTCTGGCCTTCGCCCACGGCTGCACCAACGCGGGTCAGCGCGCCTTGGGCGATGAGTTCGGCACCGGAAACCTCAAGTGCAGCGGTGACGACGGCGGGAACCAGTTGGCCGTCAGGGTCGATCAACCGCGCGAATTGTGCGGTGGAGATGCGAAAGGCCACCTCAAGGGCGGTCGGGTCGATCAACTCCCCCAGCCGCTCATTGCTGCCAAGGATGCGGCCCGGCACGGTGCTTATACCGTTGAGAACGCCGTCAAATTCGGCAAAGAGTTCGGTTTCGCGCAAGGCGCGTTCGGCCTCGGACAAGGTGATGGCTTGGCGCGACAGGGCGGTTTTGGATTGATCCACCCGCGCTTCGGCCTGCGCGAGCGCCGAGCGGCGTGACAAAAGCGCCTGATCGGCGCTGGAGGCGGCAAGGGCGGCGGTTTCTACGGCGGCGACAGAGCCTACGCCACGGGCCTGAATATCATGCTGGCGGGCCAGAGCTTGCTGGCGCAGGCTGGCTTGGGCCTGGGCGGCGGCAACATCTTCATGCGACAAAAGCAGCGCGCGTTCGGCCTCACGCGCCTCCGCTTCGGCGCGGGCGGTGTCTGATTGGGCAAGATCGCGGGCGGCGGTGGCATCTGCCGGATCGAGCCGTAGCAAAAGCTGGCCTGCGGTGACGGTGGCACCATCTTCCACCCCATCACCAAGGGCAATGACCGTGCCGGGGCGCGGCGCGCGCAATTCCAATGTGCGCCGCGAGCGAACCTCGCCAAAGGCGGTGAGAACCGGCGCGAGGGCACTGGGTGTCGCGGTAATGACATTTACCGAAAAGATACGTTCGCGGGCGGGCTGGCCGGGGCGGTCGCCAGCTGTTTTTGCCTCAAACGCCGTGCGCAACGTCTGGCCCGCCATGGCCAATAGACCCAGCGTTAGGGCCAGCAGGAGGAGGCCGACAAGCGACCGTCTAAAAAACCGCATCTACGCACTCCGGCAGAGACATCACGTCATATACGCCTATACGCAGCAGACGGATGAAAAAACATGTTTTCAAGGGTTAAACGCCGAAGGTTGGCTTTTCCGTTGTGGGCGTCGGAAAGTTTAAGGTAAATTTATTGCGATCTGGCTATTTTCGGCGCTGATGTTCATCCAGCCGGGGCATGATTTCGACGAAGTTGCAGGGGCGGTGACGGTAATCGAGTTGCCATTTCAGGATCTCATCCCAGGCATCGCGGCAGGCACCCGGGCTGCCTGGCAGGGCAAACAGATAGGTGCCATTGGCCACGCCCCCGGTGGCGCGGCTTTGCACTGCTGAGGTGCCAATTTTTTGCATGGAAACCATGGTGAAGACGGTGCCGAAGGCCTCGATTTCTTTTTCGTAAACATCGCGGTGCGCCTCAACCGTGACATCGCGCCCCGTCAGGCCAGTGCCGCCTGTGGTCAGAATCACGTCGATATCGGGATTGGCGCACCAGTCGCGCAGAAGGCTGGCTATTTCGGGCCGCTCATCGCGGATGATGTCGCGGGTGGCGAGGGTATGGCCTGCCTCGGTCAGGCGCGCGACAAGGGTGTCGCCGGATTTGTCATCCGTGCTTTGGCGCGTGTCGGAGACGGTGAGCACGGCGATGCGAACGGGGAGGAAGGGCTTGGTTTCATCAATGCGAGACATGTATCAGGCCTTGTGCAGAAGGGTGAGGCGGAGGGCGAGGGCGGTGAAGATACCCGCACTAATTATGCCGAGGCCACGCGCAAAGCGCGGCGAGGTGGCGAGGTGGCGGCCTAGGCCCGAAGCGGAAAGGCCAACGGCAGAGTTGACGATCATCCCGCCCAAACCCAGCATCGCGCCGAAGATCAGGAACTGCGCCAGCACTTGCCCGCGTGCCGGGTCCACGAACTGTGGGATGAAGGCGAGGGTGAAGAGGATGATCTTGGGGTTGGTGAGATTTACCAGCGCGCCATCGCGGAAGGCCCGGAGCGGCGAAAGCGCCGGCGCGGTGGAACGGGTAAGCGCGCTGCTGCGCAGGGCCTGAACCGCCAGCCACAAAAGGTAAGCCACCCCGATCCAGCGGATCGCATCAAAGAGGCCGGGATGTGCGCTGACCAGCGCGCCAAGCCCAAGCCCTGCCAACGTGACATGCACCATACCGCCCGCCGTGATCCCCGCGGCGGCAGCCACTGCCGCACGTGGCCCGCCGCGCAGGCCCTGGCCCAGGCTAAACATCATATCCGCGCCGGGCGTGAGGTTAAGCGCCAAAGCTGCGGGGGCGAAGGTCAGAAGCGTGAGGGCATCAACCGGGCCGATCACGATTTTTCCAGCCTTGCTTGCACGGCCAAAAGGTCTGCCCATGCCTCGCGCTTTGCCGCCGGCGTGCGCAGCAGATAGGCCGGGTGTGTCATTGGCATGACGGGGATTCCTTGGGTTTCCGCCCAAGTGCCGCGCAGGCGCAAAATCCCACGCTTGCCCAGAAGGGCGGCGCAAGGGGCGTTGCCCATGGTGATGATGAGGCGGGGGTTGATAAGCGCGATATGGCGGGCCAAGAACGGCTGCATCATCGCGATTTCT
This sequence comes from uncultured Pseudorhodobacter sp., assembly GCA_937910975.1. GTDB lineage: Bacteria > Pseudomonadota > Alphaproteobacteria > Rhodobacterales > Rhodobacteraceae > Pseudorhodobacter. The sequence goes on from CALEMZ010000319.1 coordinate 5,066, forward strand.
TCGGGGTCCGGGTCATGGTTTCCGGGAGGGCGCCATGGAATGACATTTGTGATATAGGCGGCTTTGCCCGCGTCTTCGGCACCGCGCGCGTATCCGATGGCGGCGAGCATCTTGTCCAGAAGCTGGCCCGTGCTGCCCACAAAAGGGCGGCCTTCGAGGTCTTCTTCGCGGTTAGGGGCCTCACCGATGATCATCAGGGATGCGTTGGGGTTGCCATCTGAGAAGACCAGATTGCGCGCACCTTTTTTCATCTCGTAATGGTCAAAGCTTTCCAGAGCTGCGCGTAGGCTGGCCAGATCGGCACAGGCGGCGGCCAGATCTTGCGCGATCTTGGCGGTGTCGAGCTTTGGCGCGTCATGGATGGCTGGGGCGGGTTGATTTGCGGTGGCTTGTAAGGCGGCAGGCTTCTGGACTGTATGCGCTTGTCGTTCGGGCAGGGCATAGCGATCTATCGGGGCCTCGGCCATCACCTCGGTCACGCCAAGATCGACCTGCCAGCTTAGCGCGGCGAAGGCGGCCTCCCAATCGTAGTCGGTTATGTCAGCGGCGATTCCCATGGGGCGAGGGTATGGCGTGGCGCGGGGCGGGGCAAGCGGGGGCTTGATGGGTCGGGTAAGGCTTTTGGATGGTATTGCGTGTGTAAGCTGTTGAATTGAGCGTTGCCCCTTGGCCCCCGCTTTGCCATAAGCAAAGGCATAACCAGACCGGAGAGCAGCCATGAGTTTTCGCGCGCGTCATTTGCTGGGGATCCAGCAGCTTGCCCCCGACGAAATTCGCGCCATTCTGGACCTCGCGGATAAGTATGTCGATCTGAACCGCCGCTCGATCAAGAAGTCCGACGCGCTGGCGGGGATGACGCAAATTAACATGTTCTTCGAAAACTCGACCCGCACGCAGGCTTCTTTTGAGCTGGCTGGCAAGCGGCTCGGCGCGGATGTGATGAACATGTCGGTGGCTTCGTCGAGCGTGAAGAAGGGCGAGACGCTGATTGATACGGCGCTGACGCTGAATGCGATGCACCCGGATTTGCTGGTGGTGCGGCACGGGGCCTCCGGGGCGGTGAGCCTTTTGGCGGAGAAGGTGAATTGCGCGGTGCTAAATGCGGGCGACGGGCGGCATGAGCATCCGACGCAGGCGCTTTTGGATGCGCTGACCATTCGGCGGGCGAAGGGGCGTATTCAGCGGCTGACAGTGGCGATTTGCGGCGATGTGGCGCATAGCCGCGTGGCGCGGAGCAATTTGATATTGCTTGGAAAAATGGAAAATAGGGTGCGATTGATAGCACCACCCACGCTTATGCCTGCGGGCGTGGCCGAGTTTGGCTGCGAGGTGTTTGACGATATGCGCAAAGGGCTGGAAGGCGCCGATGTGGTGATGATGCTGCGCTTGCAAAAAGAGCGGATGGATGGCGGGTTTATCCCCTCGGAGCGCGAATACTACCACCGCTACGGGTTGGACGCGGAAAAGCTCGCCCATGCCAAGCCGGATGCGATTGTGATGCATCCCGGCCCGATGAACCGAGGAGTGGAGATTGACGGCGAGATTGCCGATGACATTAACCGCTCGGTTATTCAGGAACAGGTGGAAATGGGCGTGGCGGTGCGCATGGCCTGCATGGACTTGCTTGCGCGCAACCTACGGGCTGAGCGCGGGGCGAAGGCCACCGGGGTGATGGTGTGAGCGGGTAGGGCGTGCGCGGATGTTTCATGCGATGATGTGCAATATACAGATAAAAAACGCAAAACCGAAGGAAATTGCCAATGGCTGACTTGCCGCGCGACAGTGTGATGGGGGTGTCGGAGATGGCCCCGCTGCGGGACGGTGAGCGGGTGCTGGCCAAATGGCGGGCGGATGCGCAGACCTATTGGCGCGGCCATGGGATCATGGCTTTGGTGGGTGGGGCGCTCGCGGGAGGAGCGCTAATGGCGATGGGAAACCCCACGCCGTGGGTTGGGCCTGTGGCCGCTGTCGCAGCATTGGGCCTGCGCGGCTGGTATTTGGCCTCGGAGGCTTTCGCAGGCGTTTGGCGTTTGACCGATCAGCGCTTGCAAGGCCCCGGCGGGCGCGAGATTGCGCTTTCGGCGATTGCTAAAGCCCGCCCGTTTCTGGGCGATGTGCAGGTTGTCACCACCAGTGGCGACAAGCACCTGATGAAATATATGGCAGAGGCAGGCGCGGTCGTTGCGGCGATTGATGCGGCTAAGACAGGGCGGCGTTTGTGATTGCCCCCGGCCAAGATGCCCTTTTGTGGATGATAAAGGCTATGCGATGACCCTATTTCTGGAAAACGCCCGTATCATTGACCCGGAAGCTGGGGTGGAGACGATTGGCAATGTGATCCTTGATGGCGGGCTGATCGCTGTGATTGGGGCGGGGTCTGCACCGGCGGGCGCGCGGGTGATCGATTGCGGCGGCAAGTGTCTGGCACCCGGCATCGTGGATATCGGGGTCAAGATCGGTGAGCCGGGGGAACGACATCGTGAAAGCTTCCGCTCGGCCGGACTGGCGGCGGCGGCGGGCGGGGTGACGACGATTATCGCGCGGCCCGACACCAACCCCGCGATCGATACGCCCGAAGTGCTGGAATTTGTGACCCGCCGCGCGGCGCAGGCCCCGGTGCGTATTCATCATATGGCGACACTGACCAAGGAGCGAGCTGGACGCGAGATGGTCGAGATTGGCTTTTTGCTCGATGCGGGCGCGATGGCCTTTACTGATTTCGACCATGTGGTGACGGATACACGCGTGTTGGTTCGTGCGCTGACCTATGCGCGCGGTTTAGGGGCCTTGGTGATCGGCCACCCGCAAGACCCTGGCCTTTCCAAGGGGGCGGCGGTGACGAGCGGCAAGTTCGCATCGCTTCTGGGCTTGCCGGGGGTGCATCCGATGGCTGAACGGCTTGGTCTGGACCGGGATCTGGGCCTGGTGGAGATGACTGGCGTGCGCTATCACGCCGATCAGATCACCTGCGCGCGCTCGCTTCCGGCGCTGGAACGCGCCAAGCGCAACGGGCTGCCGGTGACGGCTGGGGTGAGCATTCACCATCTGACGCTGAACGATCTGGATGTGGGCGATTACCGCAGCTTTTTCAAACTGACCCCGCCGCTGCGCGCAGAAGAAGACCGTTTGGCGGTGCTGGAGGCAGTGGCAAGTGGGTTGATTGATGTGATCTGCTCAATGCACACGCCGCAGGACGAAGAAAGCAAGCGTCTGCCGTTCGAGGAAGCGGCCTCGGGGGCCGTGGCGCTGGAGACGTTCTTGCCCGCCGCCATGAGGCTTTACCATTCTGGCGCAATGGACCTGCCGGGGCTGTTTCGCGCGATGTCATTGAACCCGGCGCGGATAATGGGCTTGCCTTATGGGCGCATGGCTGAGGGCGCACCCGCCGATCTGGTGCTGTTCGATCCGGACGCGCCTTTTGTGCTGGACCGTGCTAAATTGCACTCCAAGTCAAAGAACACGCCGTTTGACGGGCAGCGGATGGAGGGGCGAGTGATCGCCACATTCGTCGGCGGCCATCAGGTTTTCGGCGCAGAGAATAGGATGATGCGCGATGCCTGAGATAACTTCTGCCCCGTTATTGCTGATTGTGGTGGCGGTATTGGCCTATTTATTGGGATCGGTGCCTTTTGGTGTGGTTGTCACGCGGGCGTTTGGCCTTGGTGATTTGCGCGCCATTGGGTCGGGCAATATCGGGGCGACCAATGTGCTGCGCACTGGTAACAAGGGGGCGGCGCTGGCGACCTTGCTGCTGGATGCGGGTAAGGGCGGCGTTGCGGTGCTGATCGCGCGGGCGCTGGTGGGCGAAGATGCAGCACACCTGGCCGGATTGGCTGCGTTTTTGGGGCATCTATTTCCGATTTGGCTGGGGTTCAAGGGGGGCAAGGGCGTGGCAACCTTCCTTGGCATCTTGTTGGCACTGTTTTGGCCAGTGGGGCTTGCGGCCTGCGCAAGTTGGTTGGCCGCCGCCGCTTTGGGGCGGATTTCATCGCTGGCAGCCTTGGTCGCGGCGGCATCCTCAACCATGTGGATGCTGGCGTTTGGTGAGGGGCGGATGATGCTTTTGGGCGCCATCCTGACGCTGCTGGTCTATTGGCGCCATGCGGAAAATATTAAGCGATTGAAGGCCGGGACGGAACCAAAGATCGGAAAAAAGGGCTAAGCCTGACTGCCCAGACTATCCAGATAGGTGCGGGTGCAGGTGGTGATATGGCGAAAACGGTCGCCGCCCAGATGGATGCCGCCATACCAGCGAGTGAC
>CALEMZ010000320.1 GCA_937910975.1 uncultured Pseudorhodobacter sp.
GGTTGGAGGCGGGGCAATTGGTGCTGATAGGCCGCGCGGACCGGATGGTGACAGTGGCCGGGCAAAATGCCTATCCTGAGGCGATGGAGGCGTTCTTGCTCTCGCTTCCCGGCGTGTTGCGCGCGGCGGTGCTACCGCGTGCCGACGGATTGCGCGGACAGGTTTTGGAGGCTGTGCTGATGGGTGGGGCAGAGGATGCTGTGATTTTGGCGACCCTGCGCGCGCAGTTTGGGCCGCTGATTGCGCCCAAGCGGCTGCATTGGCGCGGTGATTGGCCAATGTTGCCCGCAGGCAAGGTGGATCTGCGGGCGCTGGCGCAGGATCTGGCGCGGGGGATGGAATGAGCCGCGCTTTCATCATTGCGGCGCGGCGCACGGCCGTGATGCCTCTGGGCGGTGCCTTTGCGCGGCTCTTGGCGCATGAGCTGGCAGCGCCAGTGATGCAGGCCTGCCTTATCGACGCGGGGATTGACGGCGCGCGGGTGGATGAGGTGATCCTTTCCAACGCTTTGGGCGCGGGCGGAAACCCGGCACGGCTGGCGGCACTGGCGGCAGGTTTGCCGGACGCCGTGGCGGGGCTGAGCATTGATCGGCAATGCGTAGGGGGCTTAGATGCGGTTATCCTTGCGCGGGCCTTGGTGCAAAGCGGGGCGGCGCAGGTGGTGCTGGCGGGGGGGGCAGAGAGCTATTCGCGCAGGCCTTTGCGGTTGCGGACGGACCCGCAGGGGGGCGCGCCCGTGCAATATGATGCGCCGCCCTTCACGCCATGGCCGGGGCGCGACCCTGCGATGCATAAAGCAGCGGCGGATTTAGCAACGCGTTTGGGGATTTCGCGGGCGGCGCAGGATGCCTGGGCAGTGCGCTCACACCGCTTGGCGCGCGCGGCGCTGATGCCCGAGATCGTGGCACTGCCCGAAGGCGCGCGCGATGGATTTACCCGTGCCCTGACCCCGGAGATTGCAGCGCGGGCCAAAGTGATTACAGGCACGATCACTGCTGCTAACACAGCCGTTGCCGCCGATGGTGCCGCGTTTTGTCTGGTTGTGTCCGAGCCCATCGCCCGCAAAGCCGCGCGCGCTTTGCATATCGCGGCCGGGGCGACCCTTGGGGGCGTCCCCGAAGAACCTGGGCTTGCCCCTTTAGGGGCGATTGCCCGGGTTCTTTCCCCCCGCCCGCGGCTGGCGCGTATCGAGATGATGGAGGCCTATGCCGTGCAAGCACTGGCCTGCATCGCCGGTGCGGGGCTGGACCCGGATATCATCAATCTCGGCGGCGGCGCTTTGGCGCGCGGCCATCCCATCGGGGCCTCGGGCGCAATTCTGGCCGCGCGGCTTTGGGCCGATCTTGACCATGGCTTTGGCCTTGCCGCTATTGCTGCCGCCGGGGGGATAGGCTCGGCGCTGCTGCTGGAGGCATAGCGCGTCAAACCCCCGTCTCTTTCACCGCCTCCATCGCAACATGGGTGGAGGTAGAGGAAACATGCGGCAGTGATGATATTCTCTGGCCCAGCACGCGGCGATAATCCTGAATATCGCCCGTTCGCACTTTCAAAAGATAGTCAAAGCGGCTGGCCATCATATGGCATTGCTCCACCTCCGGGACCGCCCGAACGGCTTTGTTGAAGGCTTGCAGCGCGGCCTCGCGAGTGTCTGACAGGCGCACCTCAACAAAAGCGACATGGGCCTGACCCATTTTGATCTGGTCCAATTGGGCGCGGTAAGCGGTGATGACGCCGGTCTCTTCCAGCCGCTTCATCCGCGCCTGCGTGGGGGATTTTGACAGTCCGATTCGGCGCGCAAGCTCTGTCGCACTGATCCGGCCTTCGGTGGCAAGCACGCGCAGAATAGCCAGATCGAAGCGGTCAAGGTTGGAAGGCTCTGTTGGCATGGCTTTTCTCCATTGAAACGGCCGAAACGCCTGCGGAATGGCGTAAATCGGGACGAGCGTCTTTTGATTCAGCGATATATTAGGGGAAAGAGGAGTATTTGCCCATGCCCCGTGATTCCATTGAAACCGCTTGGACGACTGTTAACCAGAACGCTCTGCACCCGGAGGCAGTGCTGCTGCACGAGCTTATTGCCGAGGCAGATCTAAGCGCCGAGACGCGGGCGCGGATTGCCGCAAGCGGCATAGATTTGGTGCGCGCCATCCGCGCCAGCGCCAAGCCGGGGTTGATGGAGGTTTTCCTCGCGGAATACGGGCTTTCCACCGATGAGGGCATTGCGCTGATGTGTTTGGCCGAGGCCCTGCTACGCGTACCGGATGCCGATACGATGGATGCGTTGATTGAAGACAAGATCGCGCCTTCCGATTGGGGCAAACATCTGGGGCATTCGGCCTCCAGCCTCGTGAATGCCTCGACCTGGGCCTTGATGCTGACAGGCCGGGTGCTGGATGACCGCCAGCCGGGGGTTGCTGCAAGCCTGCGCGGTGCGGTGAAACGTTTGGGAGAGCCGGTGATCCGCACCGCCGTAACTCGCGCGATGAAAGAAATGGGCAAGCAATTTGTGCTGGGCGAAACCATCGAGGCCGCGATGAAACGCGCGCAAGGGTTGGAGGCCAAGGGCTATACCTATTCCTATGACATGTTGGGCGAGGCGGCACGCACGGAAGCCGACGCGCGGCGTTATCATCTGGCCTATACGGCGGCGATTACCTCGATTGCCAAGGCAGCAAAATCGAAGGACATTCGCGACAATCCGGGCATTTCGGTGAAGCTTTCTGCACTGCACCCCCGCTATGAATTCGCCAAGCATGAGCGGGTGATAGAGGAGTTGGTGCCGCGCGTGCGCGCATTGGCGGGGTTGGCCAAGGCGGCGGGATTAGGCTTTAACATCGACGCTGAGGAGGCGGATCGTCTGGCCCTGTCGTTGCAGGTTGTTGAGGCTGTGCTTTCGGACAAGGCGCTGAAGGGCTGGGATGGGTTTGGCGTGGTGGTGCAGGCTTATGGGCGCCGCGCCGGGGCGGTGATTGACTGGCTTTACGGGCTGGCTGAGCGGCTGGACCGCAAGATCATGGTGCGCTTGGTCAAAGGGGCTTATTGGGACACGGAAGTGAAACGCGCGCAGGTGATGGGGTTGGAAAGCTTCCCTGTTTTCACGCGCAAACAATCCACCGATGTAAGTTACATCGCCAATGCCAAAAAGATTTTGAGCATGACCGACCGGATTTACCCGCAATTTGCAACCCATAACGCCCATACCATGGCCGCCGTGTTGGAAATGGCCCATGACAAGCGCGTCTTTGAATTTCAGCGCCTGCATGGCATGGGCGAGCGGCTGCATGATATTGTGCTGGAGCAAGAAGGCACACGCTGCCGGATTTATGCGCCAGTAGGGGCGCATCGCGACCTGCTGGCCTATCTCGTGCGGCGCTTGCTGGAGAATGGCGCAAACAGCAGTTTCGTCAACCAGATCGTGGATGAGACGGTGCGGCCCGAAGTGGTCGCCGCCTGCCCGATAGCGGCGTTGGAGGCGATGGCGGTGTTGGAAAGCCCGGTGCTGGCAACGGGGCCAACGCTCTTTGGCAAGCGCCGCAATTCCAAAGGCTGGGATTTGAGCGACAGCGCCGACCTAGCCACGATTGAGGCCGCGCGCGTGCCGTTTGAGGAAACGCTGTTTGAGGCCCGCCCAATGTTGGCAGGCCCGGTTGCGGGCGGGGTGCGGGTGGTGGTGACAAACCCCGCGACAGGGGATGTGGTGGGGCATGTGCTGCCCGCCTCTGCCCCCGATGTGGAAACCGCACTGGCTGCGGCAAGGCCGTGGGATGCGGCCCCTGCGGAACGTGCGGCCGTGCTACGCCGTGCCGCAGACTTGTATGAGGCCGAGTTTGGCACGATTTTCGCGCTGCTGGCGCGCGAGGCCGGCAAGACCCTATCTGATGCGGTGGGCGAATTGCGCGAGGCGGTAGATTTCTTGCGTTATTACGCCGATCAGGGCGAGGCACTTAGCGCCCCTGCGCGAGGGCTTTTCGCTTGCATCAGCCCGTGGAATTTTCCTTTGGCGATTTTCTCGGGCCAGATTGCGGCTGCACTGGCGGCGGGCAATGCGGTGCTGGCAAAACCGGCTGAGCAGACCGGTCTAATCGCCGCTCTAGCGGTAGAGTTGCTGCATAAGGCAGGGGTTCCGGTCACAGCTTTGCAACTGTTGCCCGGCGAAGGTGCGGTTGTCGGTGCGGCCATCACCGGGGATGCGCGCGTTAACGGTGTGTGTATTACCGGATCAACGGAAACCGCGCTGCGTATTCGGCGCAACATGGCTGCACATCTGGACCCGACAGCGCCGCTGATCGCGGAAACCGGGGGGCTGAATGCGATGGTGGTCGATAGCACGGCCCTGCCCGAGCAGGCGGTGCGCGATATTTTGGCCTCATCCTTCCAATCGGCGGGGCAACGCTGTTCGGCGCTGCGCTGCCTTTACCTGCAAGAAGACATCCGTGACACGATGCTGGAAATGCTTTTCGGCGCGATGGATGAGTTAGAGGCTGGCGACCCGTGGCATCTGGCCACCGACATCGGCCCGGTGATTGACGCCGAAGCACAGGCCGATATTCGCGCCTATATCGAGGCGGCGCGGGCGCAGGGTCGGGTGCTGAAGGAATGCACTGTGCCTCAAGGCGGCACGTTTATCGCGCCCACGGTCATTGCGGTGAATTCCATCAAGGATTTGCCGCGCGAAATCTTTGGCCCGGTGCTGCATGTGGCCCCTTGGCGCACGGGTGGGTTGAACGCGCTGATCGCGCAGGTGAACGCCACCGGATACGGGCTGACCTTTGGCCTGCACAGCCGAATTGATGACCGGGTAGAGCGCGTGGTCAGCCAGATTTGCGTGGGCAATACCTATGTGAACCGTAACCAAGTCGGTGCGGTGGTGGGCAGCCAGCCCTTCGGCGGCGAAGGGCTTTCAGGCACCGGGCCAAAGGCGGGGGGGCCGGATTACATTGCGCGCTTTACCCATGTTGCGCCCCCCGTTCTGGGCGGGGACATGGCAGACAGCGAGGCGGCAAGCGTGGCGCGCTCCTTGCAGTCCGAAGCCCCCTTACACCAAGCGATCCATGTGCTGAACATGCCGGGGCCGACGGGCGAATCCAACCGACTTTCGGCCTATGCCCGCCAGCCACTGCTTTGCCTTGGCCCCAGTTGGGAGCAGGTACTGGCACAGGCCGAGGCTGTGCGCGCATTGGGGGGCGAAGCAGTAGAGGCGGGCCGATTGGCCGCCGATCCACTCACCGCGCTGCAAGGGTTCTCCGGTGCCTTGTGGTGGGGTGATGCGGAACAGGGGCGCGCCTATGCGCAGGCGTTGGCGGCGCGCGAGGGGCCGATTTTGCCCCTGATCGGCGGGATGCCCGATGCCGCACATGTGCGGCTGGAACGGCATGTGTGCATTGATACCACCGCCTCTGGCGGCAATGCACAGCTTCTGGCCGAGATGGGAGAGGCCTGATCACCTCTTGACGCCTGCACGCGGATCGGGAAGTTTGGCGCTATGTTTCCGATCCGTGATCATAACCCTTCGGGGCGGGTGCCTTATGTCACCTATGCGCTTATTCTCCTGAATATCGGGATATTTTTCAGCTACTGGCTGGCGATCCCGAACGAGCCGCAGCTTTCCATGTTCTATGTCGAATGGGGGCTGGTACCGCGCCGGGTCTTGGCGGGGGTGGGGCTGGAAACTGTGCTGACCTCGATGTTTTTGCACGGCGGCCTCATGCATCTGGCCGGAAACATGCTGTTTTTATGGATTTTTGGCGATAACCTTGAGGATATTCTGGGCCATATCCGCTACCTAGGGTTCTACCTTTTATCCGGGCTGGCGGCAGCTGCGCTGCAGATTTTTGCAGACCCTTATTCGGGCGTGCCGATGATAGGGGCTTCGGGGGCGATTGCGGGGGTGATGGGGGGGTATTTGCTGCTGTTTCCGCGTGCCAAGGTCGATGTATTGATCATCTTCGGGATATTTTTTCGCATTTTCCCGGTGCCGGCATGGGTGATGCTGGGCCTGTGGTTTGTGATGCAACTCTTTAGCGGGTTTTCAACGCCGGGCGACGATGGCGGCGTGGCCTATTGGGCGCATGCGGGCGGGTTCATGGCCGGTGTGGTGCTGATGGTGCCCGCGTGGCGGCGACTGGGTGGCGCGCGGTTTTGGGGCCAGAACCATGGCATGCCGCCACACCCGGAGGCGACCTATTCCACCGTGCGCTCCCATATTCCCCGCACGAGCCGCCGGAAATAAAAAAAGGGCGGCACTTGCCGCCCCAGTAGGAGATTTCATTGCATACAGCGTTGCTCAGGCCACGTTTTGCAGCGACGCTTGCGGTGTGACGCCCAGTGCGTGGCAAACCTCACGGGTTAGATGCGGCTTGTTGAGCGTGTAAAAATGCAGATCCTCCACCCCTTCGGACATCAGCGTATCGCACAGCTCGGTGCAAAGGGCGGTTGCCAGCAATTCTTCGCGCCCATCGCGCTTGGCCACAGCAAAAGCATCATCCAGCCAAGCCGGAATTTCTGTGCCACAGCGGGCGGCGAATTTGCGGGTGCCATCCCATGACTGGATCGGCAGGATGCCGGGGATGATGGGGGCGGTGATACCTTCCTTGGCGCAGGCATCGCGGAAGCGCAGAAAGGTTTCGGCCTCAAAGAAAAACTGGGTAATGGCGCTGGAGGCACCAGCATCTATCTTCCGCTTGAGGTAGCGTACATCGGCCAATGTGTCGGCTGCATCGGGGTGCGGCTCTGGGTAGGCGCCCGCGCGCAGGGTGAATTTTCCCGTGGCAGCCAGCGCCTCAATCAGCTCCACCGAGGAGGCAAAGCCTTCGGAATGGGGTGTAAAACGCGCGGCCCCTTTGGGGGCATCACCGCGCAGGGCCACAATCTCGGTCACGCCAGCGGCGGCGTAGCTTTCCGCAATTTCCATGGTTTCCGCACGGGTCGCATCGACGCAGGTAAGATGGGCCGCGACGTTCAGCCCGTAATTATTCGCAATCGCCCCCACCGCTTCATGCGTCAGCTTGCGGGTGGTGCCGCCCGCGCCATAGGTGACAGAGACGAATTTCGGGTTCATCGGAGCCAGAGTTTGCACAGTGTCCCACAGCCGGAACGACGCATCCAGCGTTTGCGGGGGGAAGAATTCGAAGGAAATATTCGGCGTCTTGGGCATTTTGTTCTCCTGCTCTAGAGATACTTGTCGCCGATTTACGGATGTGAGACAATTTCATAATACTAATCATGTTTATGAGGATGACCACATAATGCATATCGAGTTCCGCCACCTGCGCACCATCCGCGCCATTCATCAGGCCGGCGGCTTGGCGCGCGCGGCCGATATGCTGAACATGACGCAATCCGCACTTTCACACCAAGTGAAGGGGTTGGAGGATCAGGCCGGGGTGGAATTGTTCGTGCGCCGCTCCAAGCCCTTGAAGCTGTCGGCGGCGGGGATACGAATGTTGCGGCTGGCCGAGCGGATCTTGCCCGAGATCGATGCCTTGGAGGAGGAATTCCGGGGCTTGCGATCGGGCAAAACCGGGCGGCTGCATATCGCGATTGAATGCCACGCCTGTTTTGAATGGCTGTTCCCTGTGCTGGAACTGTTTCGCCGCGCCTGGCCCGAGGTGGATGTAGACATTCGCGCGGGGCTGGCCTTTGAGGCACTGCCCGCCTTGCAACGTGAGGAGGTGGATCTGGTGATTTCCTCCGACCCCGTGCCCTTGGCGAATGTGGTCTTTAACCCGCTGTTTGATTATCACCCGATGTTTGTCGCCTCGGCGCAGAACCCTTTGGCGCAAAAATCGGTGATCGTGGCAGAGGACTTTCGCGACCAGATGCTGATCACCTATCCGGTGACGCGCGACAAGCTGGATGTGTTCACCGAGCTTTTGACCCCCGCCAAGGTGGAGCCGCGCGGCACACGGGCGGTGGAGTTGACGGCGGTGATCTTGATGCTGGTCGGATCAAACCGAGGCGTTTCGGTGCTGCCCGATTGGGTGCTGCGTGATCTGCGCAGCCATGCCGATTATGTGACGCGCCCCTTGGGTCCGGGGGTGATTACCAAGCGGTTATTTGCCGCCACGCGCGAGGAAGATGCGACCAAGCCTTTCATGGCGCATTTCCTGAAACTGGGGCGCAGCGAGCCGGTAAAATTGCAGCGCGGCTAGGACGTTTTGTATTTCCGTTAAAACAGTGTTCACTCCAGAACTTGAGCGCATTCTGATGATCCTTGAATAAACATAATGCTACACGCCTTAGCGTCGGCACCCATGTTTCATCGGAACTAACGCATAAAATATTAACGCTTGGTCCGAATCCGGCAAGGCGGTATCGTTGAAGAACCTGCAATTTTCGCAGGGTCGCGGTTATGCGCGATGAATGGCAAATTTCGTTCAAAGCCCCAAGGGCTTGCAGCACGCCGAAAGCCCAGCAAGAGGCGGATGGTGGATTAAGGCCCCAGGCTATGCCCATTGGGGCAGCAGCGGCAGGCGAAAGACTTTTGGTAGGAACCACTATGGGAAAATTATCAGATACGCTGGACACTCTACACAGCACTTTGCCCCTGATCGCCGACCAGACCACGAGGCCAGAGGCCGCGCGCGCCTTTACGGCGGCATTACGCTCTTTTCACCGCGCAGGCGGCTGGCCTCCCCCCCGCCGATCAAGAGGCGGTGGAGCGGTTCCTGACAGGCTCGGCCCATTTAATAGAACCGGCGCTGCCCTTTCTGGATTACAACCTGAGTGACCGGATCGAGGCGCGGCTGGCCGCGGGCGCGCAGGCCGATGATTGGCCGATCATCTGCGAATTGCGCAGCACTTTGGAAGGGTTGAAGGCACTCTATGCCTCGCATTTACCAATGGATGAACTGATTCCGGATGACGCCGATCTGGATCAGGCTTTGCGTGATCATGCTAAAGGCGAGACAGGGGGCCGCGCGCCCAAAGGATTGCCGGACAGCCATTGGTGGTGGGCTTTGGCGGCGGCGTAAGGCCGCCTATTTGCAACCTTCCAGCGCAAAGGTTTTCAACGCCGATTTAAACGCGCCACCTAATGGATGCTGTTTCTCAATAGCTTTCGAGCCATCGGGGGTAGAATAGGTTTGGCCTTGGTTGCAAAGCGCCTCTTTCGTCCAAGCGTGGCAGTTGGAACAGGACTGGTCTTTCCAAAGCGACTCCGGGATTCCCTCGATAGGCGCGAACAATGGCGAGCCTTGGATCAGCGCCGCAATGGACTTGCGATCAACAGCCGTGCCGGGGGCGATGAGCAGCGTTTCAAAGCCGATGCCGGTTTGGGCGGCCACTGGCGGGGTTTCGGGGGCGGCAGAGGCGGAAGTCTTTACCGCCCATTCCAGCTCAAACCGTGCAATCTCGGCAAAAACTCCTTCGGGGTAGGCCTCCAGATAGGATTGATAATCCGCAGCTTGCCCGGACTGCTGCGCAATATGGAACAACGCCTCTTCCGTTGCACTGGGTTGGGTAGTTTGGGCGAAAAGCGGCAGGGACAATGCGCCAGCCATCACTATCCCGCGCAGAATTACCCCGAGCACGGCTCGCTCAACCATCCGTCACCACCGAAAATTCGATGCGCCGGTTGCGGCTGCGGCCCTCGCTGCTGTCATTGCTGGCAACGGGCTTTGCCTCACCATAGCCCACGGCCTGAAACCGCTGGGCGGCAATACCCTTGCTTGCCAAATAGCGCGCGACCGCTTGCGCCCGCGCCTCGGATAGCCGCTGGTTGGCCGCATCCGAACCGATATCATCGGTATGGCCCGCCACCTCTATCTTCATGCCGGGGCAGCGATTGACGATATCGACAATGCTTTCAAGGATAGCAAAGCTTTTGTCATCCAAGCTTGCCACGCCGGGGCGGAAATAGATATTGCCCGAGCGCGACAGAATCTCAAACCGACCGAGGCAGGCTTCCGCGTCGAAATCCCCCGCCGCCTCAAGCGCTGCCGCGCCGGGCTTGGCGGGCTCTTGCGGAACGATGGTGGTAGCTCCTTTGTCATTGCGGTCGAACACAAAATCAAAAGTTACGGTGGCCGAAGGTATAATATGCACGCCCGCCGCCTCTTCCAGCTTGCCGATGCCTTCAGTCAGGTTGAAATCTGCCGCCGCCACGGCAATGGGCGCGGCAGAGGAAATGACCACCCGATCATCCGCGAGCAAGGTCACAAATGCCTCGGCCACAAAGCTCTTCTTGATGCCGTGCAGATCCAGCTCATAGGTCAACGCCAGTGATTTACGTTGCACCTGCGCCAGATCGGCCAGTTGAGTGGCATCAATTCGGGCCGTGATGATCGCTTCAGGATATTGGAAAGTTTCAAAAAACAAGAACCGCATCCGCACATTGCGCAGGTCAATCGTGGTATCCACGGAATCGAGTAAAATTCGGATACTCGCCAAACCATCTTCTGCAATCGTCCCCGAAAGCGTTGCAAAACTGCTGGATTCAACTTTGGTATCGTTCTTAACCGATTGAAAACGCAGGGCTGAGGCCGCCGCGTTCAATTGCCACCCCCGCTCAAAGGGGGAGGGCTGTTCAATGGACGACGATTGCGCGGCAAGCGGTCCGGGCAGCCCGACCATCAGTAAAGCACCACCCACAACAACAAGCGCCCGCGCCATTTTGCGGGCAGCCTCCATTGACCTTGTCAGTTTGCACATGAGTTCAATCCTTCGGTTTCAAAGGCGGGTGGGCCGTGACGACCCCTAATAAATTAAGATTAGCTTAGGCTCCAGACCCATTAATTTGCTTGAGGCTTTGATGCCTGCATGATTCAAG
>CALEMZ010000321.1 GCA_937910975.1 uncultured Pseudorhodobacter sp.
ATCTTGGCGTTGATCTTGAGCAGCGCTTCATAACTGGCGGGATCAAACGGGTCTTCGGCGGGCACAACCTCGCGGCCAAAGAGCCATGACAAGCGCCCCGCATCGAGATTGCCACGCTCAAACGGCTCTTCGCCGAAATGGGTCCAGAGCGCTTTCATGAAGCCCTCATCCGCCGCACGGTCTACCGCAGCCCGATCGCGATAACGTTCGCGCTTAATGATCTTCGTCGCCCCGGCCTTATTGCCCCGACGGATCACGAATTGGAAATCAGTGGAAGGAAGTCTGCCGGGAAAGCCACGATGCTTGATCATGCTGCACCCCCAATTTTGACAGGGGACGGCAGATTGGACGCAGACAGGAAAAGGGCGGGCAAGGCGCCAAGCGCGCCATCGGCCCGCCCCCAGGTATTACTTGTATTTGCCTGTGTAGACTGGCTCGGCCGAAACCGCCTCATCCACATAGACAACTTCTTCTTGGGTCGAACCACCGCAAGCTGCCAAGAAAGCAACTGTGCAGAGGGAAAGAATGAGTTTCGTGCTGGTCGACATCCTCTACTCCTAGTTTTTTTTTGGGTTAACGCTGCGGACTGTTCCGAAACGTGTCCAAATTGTGAGGTAAAGGCCGCTTGGGTTCGGCCTCTAAAGACAATACCCTGTTGCAAAGTCAAAATACACAGCAAATTGCGCAAGTTGGCGCCATGTTGCTTGCCTACATCACGCATCGGCACAACCCCGCCTGCGGACACTACATACTGTACCGTCATCAGAATATCTCCCATATGCAGGCCCCACCCTCAATGCGGTAGGCCTCAAAAAACTGTGTGGCGTCCAGATTCGCCTCGCCGAATGGCACTTCTATATCGGACAACGAAACGATGATCTGGTCGGGTTTGTCTTCGCCGCTTTCGATCTGTGGCAGCACAAAATGCTCGCACAGATACAGCATATCCTTGGCCGCCATATCATAATCTACCGTGCCTGTAGCACGTGCTATCTGCGGCGCGATGAAGCGGAGGCGCAAGACCAGCTCGGCACCATCGCCCTCTTCCCAGAATATGTCCTGCAAGGTGATTTCCTGCCCCGAAGGCACCGCCAAAGCGTTAACATCCGCCCCAACCCGCCACATTGGTGCAGTCATCGCCCCGGTCATGTAACCGCCTTGCGCAGCAACACGCGGCGCGCTTTGGAGGGCGGAGAGTCCAGATCGGTCAGCGTGCCAAACTTCTCCAGAGCTGCGGCCTGCGCCGGGGCCGTGGCTTCGCGCAGATCAAAGATGGCGGCACCACCGGGCACCAACGCCTTATCCAGAAACGGCAGATACATATCCACCGGATATTGGAACCCGCAAGACAGGAAAGACACCACCAGATCAACCGGCCTGATGCTTTCGGGCGCTGTGTTGCGAGGGTTCAGGGTGGTAATTTTCTTGGCCTGAACGCCGTTGGCCTCCAGCAATTCCTTGGCCCGCGCAAGGCTGGAATAGGCCGCCCCCTCGGATTTGAACCCGAAATGCCGGTGCTCATTGCTTTCCAAATCAATCAGTACCAGGTCGCACTTCAAATCCCGCGCGGCAAACAGATCAAAAAAAGCATAACCACAGCCGATATCCGCGATCCGCGTTGGCGAAAGCTCGCGCAACAAAGGGGCGATGGTGCGGTATTCGGCATGGATCACCCCGGCCGCCCGCCGCGCCACCGCCGCCCCCAGACGGTCAATCTCAGCCTCCATCGGGGCCAAATCACCAGCCCCCCAAGCCCGGATCACTTGCCCTGAGCGCGGGCGATCAAACATCACCTCAGAGCGCTGCAAGATCAGGTTTACCAGATCATTGCGATCAAGGCAGGCCAAATCCAGCCCGGCAATCACCGGATCGGCCGCCTCTCTCGCGATATCTATGTCTATGGGCATGGGGTTCTCCGCAGTCAGGGGTTACAGCGGGATATTATCGTGCTTTTTCCACGGATTTGTAAGCTTCTTACCGCGCAAACTTGCAAAGGCCCGCGCGACACGGCGACGGGTGGAATGGGGCATGATCACTTCGTCGATAAAGCCCTTCTCTGCCGCGACAAACGGGTTAGCAAATCGGTCTTCATATTCCTTGGTAAGCCGCGCAATTTCTTCGGGTGATTTGCCGCGGTGGATGATCTCTGTCGCGCCCTTGGCCCCCATCACTGCAATCTCAGCTGTGGGCCAGGCATAGTTGAAATCGCCACGCAAGTGCTTGGAGGCCATCACATCATAGGCCCCGCCATAGGCTTTGCGGGTGATCACCGTTACCTTCGGCACCGTCGCCTCGCCATAGGCAAACAGCAGCTTTGCGCCGTGCTTGATAACCCCGCCATATTCTTGGGCCGTACCGGGCAAGAAGCCAGGCACATCGACCAATGTCAGGATCGGAATTTCAAACGCATCACAAAAGCGCACAAAGCGCGCGGCCTTGCGGCTGCTGTCAATATCAAGACAACCCGCCAGAACCATGGGCTGATTGGCCACTACGCCAACCGATTGGCCCTCGATGCGAACGAACCCGGTGATGATATTGGCCGCAAAATCGCGCTGGATCTCAAAGAAATCACCCTCATCTGCCAGCTTTAGGATCAATTCCTTCATGTCATAGGGCTGGTTCGGGTTGTCGGGGATCAGCGTATCAAGGCTGTCCTCAATCCGCGCCGGATCATCAAAGAACGGGCGTACCGGGGGGCGCTCGCGGTTCGAGAGCGGCAGAAAATCAATCAGCCGCCGGGTTTCCGCAAGGGCCTCAACGTCGTTTTCATAGGCGCCATCTGCCACCGAGGATTTCTTGGTATGCGTACTCGCCCCACCCAATTCTTCGGCGGTCACCACCTCATTGGTCACGGTTTTCACCACATCAGGGCCAGTAACAAACATGTAAGAGCTGTCTTTGATCATGAAGATAAAGTCAGTCATGGCGGGGGAATACACGGCGCCACCCGCGCAAGGCCCCATGATCAGGCTGATCTGCGGCACCACGCCAGAGGCCAGAATATTGCGCTGAAACACCTCGGCATAGCCTGCAAGGCTCGCCACGCCCTCTTGGATTCGTGCGCCGCCGCTGTCATTCATCCCGATCACCGGCGCCCCGTTTTGCATCGCCATATCCATGATCTTGCAAATCTTTTGCGCATGGGTTTCGGAAAGCGAGCCGCCGAACACCGTAAAATCCTGGCTAAAAACATAGACCATCCGGCCATTGATCGTGCCCCAGCCCGTCACCACGCCATCGCCTGCCGGGCGGTCTTTTTCCATCCCAAAATCAGTGGCGCGATGGGCGACGAACATATCAAACTCTTCAAACGAGTCCTCATCCAGCAACAGTTCAACCCGTTCGCGCGCGGTCAGCTTGCCCTTGGCATGCTGCGCAGCATTCCGGCGTGCGCCACCACCCAAACGGGCGATGCTACGGCGATCTTCAAGCTCTTGCAGAATATCTTTCATCGTCGGCCTCCCTACGGTTTGGTGCAATCTAGCGATGATGCTGCGCCGCGGAAAGAAAAATTGAGAAAATTTGCAAAGTCTTGACTACCAGATAAATGCAAATTGCAAATCTGCAACCACTCCAGTGGGCGGCTGACCAGCTCCTGCCCCGGATGTGCTTCCATTGCAATGGCTTCAGCATCAAGAAGCCTCTGGCGGCAATAAAGCGAATTTCAACAATGGACAGCGCGCAAACTTCGGCGTAGCGATTTTGCATGAGCATTCTTCCGACCGTCCGCTATCTTGATCGGACCACACCGCCCCATATTACAACGCTTGTGCTGATCGCCGGAGTGTCGGCGCTGTCGCTGAACGTGTTCCTGCCTTCGCTGCCCTCGATGGCCGCCTATTTTGGTGTAGATTACGCGCTGATGCAGCTTTCGTTGTCGCTGTATCTGGCGGCAACAGCGGCGCTGCAAGTCATTATCGGCCCGATCTCCGACAGATATGGCCGCCGCCCCGTGATGATGGTCGCCGCCGGGCTGTTCACGCTGGCCTCGCTTGGTGCAATGCTCTCCACCAGCTTTAGCGTGTTTCTGGTTTGTCGCTTGGCGCAGGCCGTCATCGCCTCGGGGTTCGTTTTGTCGCGGGCAGCGGTGCGCGATATGGTACCACAAGATCAGGCCGCCTCGATGTTGGGCTATGTGACGATGGGCATGTCGGTGGTGCCGATGGTCGGCCCGGTCATCGGCGGCGCGCTGGATGCGGCGTTTGGCTGGCAGGCCTCCTTCCTAATCCTTACGCTCTCAGGCTTTGGGCTGCTGTTGCTTCTGGCCTTCGACATGGGGGAAACCGCCACAACGCGCGCCACCAGCTTTTCCGCGCAGTTCCGCCAATACCCGGCCCTGC
>CALEMZ010000322.1 GCA_937910975.1 uncultured Pseudorhodobacter sp.
ACAGATGCGCGACCTGCCCGCCGACCAGTTGATCGCCCGCGCCGCGCCGGTGCGTAATTGCTCGTCCATCTCATCCACGGACTTCGGTTCATACTGCATGGTCGGCGCGATCACCAGCGCCGGAACCAGACGGTACATGACCGGGTCTTGCGCGCCAAGCTGATGGGCGTGACGCATCGCGCGGCGCATGATGCGGCGCAGTACATAGCCGCGCCCCTCGTTCGAGGGCATCACACCATCGGCGATCAGAAAAGAGGTGGAACGCAGATGGTCCGCGATCACGCGGTGGTGAATTTTGCCGGGGCCATCAGGATCTTGGCTGGTGGCATGGGCCGAAGCCTCAATCAGGCTGCGCATCAGGTCCGTGTCATAATTGTCATGCTTGCCCTGCAGCAGCGCGCCAACGCGCTCCAGCCCCATGCCGGTATCGATGCTTTGCTTGGGCAAAGGTGTGAGCGAGCCATCGGCATGCTGCTCATTTTGCATGAACACAAGGTTCCATATCTCGATGAAACGGTCGCCATTCTCCTCGGCGGAACCGGGCGGGCCACCCCAAATTTTATCGCCATGATCAAAGAATATCTCGGTACAGGGGCCGCAAGGGCCGGTCGGCCCCATGCGCCAGAAATTATCATCACTCGCGATGCGGATGATGCGATCATCCGAAAGGCCCGCCACTTTTTTCCACAGATTCGCGGCCTCATCATCCGTGTGGTAAACGGTGACCAGCAGCTTATCCTTGGGAATGTCGAAATCTTTGGTCAGCAGCTCCCAGGCATAGGGGATGGCATCAGCCTTGAAATAATCACCAAAGCTGAAGTTGCCGAGCATTTCAAAGAAGGTGTGATGGCGCGCTGTGTAGCCGACGTTATCAAGGTCATTATGCTTGCCGCCCGCGCGCACACATTTTTGCGCGGAGGTGGCGCGGTTGTAATCGCGCTGCTCCACCCCGGTAAACAGGTTCTTGAACTGCACCATACCCGAGTTCGCAAACATCAGCGTCGGATCATTGCGCGGCACCAAGGGGCTGCTTTCAACGACCCGGTGGCCATTGCGGTTGAAGTAATCGAGGAAGGTCGAGCGGATGTCGTTCAACGATGGCATGGCGGCCCCTTGTCAGGCGAATTGCTGGTTCGTCCTTCGTTTAGCGATGCAAAGCGTGACTGTCCACTGTGGCAACGCCGCAATGAAAAAAGGCCGGGGCATTGCTGGCCCGGCCTTCCTGTATGTGCGTTTGCGCCGCTTTAGTCGTCAAGCAACGCGTCGCTGGAGGTGCCCTCTTCCATATGGAAATCCAAGCCATGCGAGGCGCGGATTTTGTCTTCGATATCATGCGCGATGGTCGGGTTCGATTTCAGGAAAAGCTTGGCATTCTCACGCCCCTGACCAATCCGCTCATCCCCGTAAGAATACCAGGAGCCGGACTTTTCGACCACACCAGCCTTAACGCCAAGGTCAACCAGCTCCCCGGTCTTGGAAATGCCTTCGCCATACATGATGTCGAACTCAACCTGCTTGAAGGGCGGTGCTACCTTATTCTTAACGACTTTAACGCGGGTGGAGTTGCCGACAACCTCATCACGATCCTTGATCGCACCAATCCGGCGAATATCCAGCCGGACGGAAGCGTAAAACTTCAGCGCATTGCCGCCGGTAGTGGTCTCGGGGCTACCGAACATCACACCGATTTTCATGCGGATCTGGTTGATGAAAACCACCATGCAATTACTGCGCCCGATGGAGGCCGTAAGCTTGCGCATCGCTTGGCTCATCAGACGGGCCTGAGAGCCCATCTGCATATCGCCCATATCGCCCTCAATCTCAGATTTTGGCACGAGAGCGGCCACCGAATCGATCACGATGATGCTGACTGCGCCGGAACGCACGAGTGTGTCGACAATCTCCAGCGCCTGCTCGCCCGTGTCAGGCTGGCTGATCAGCAGATCATCAAGATTGACGCCAAGCTTTTTGGCATATTGCGGGTCGAGTGCATGTTCGGCATCAACAAAGGCACATACGCCGCCTTTTTTCTGCATTTCCGCGATCACATGCAGCGTCAATGTGGTTTTGCCGGAGCTTTCCGGTCCGTAAACCTCGATAATCCGGCCCTGCGGCAGGCCACCGATACCGAGCGCAATATCAAGGCCAAGAGAGCCGGTGGAGGTTGATTCCACGTCCATCACCGCATTGTCGGCGCCGAGCCTCATGATGGAGCCTTTGCCGAATTGACGTTCAATCTGTGCCAATGCGCTTTCCAACGCCTTTGCCTTATCCATCTCGCGCTTTCCGTTCAGATCCAGAAGGTTTGCCGTCGCCATTTCTTGCCCCTTTATTCCACAGCCGCCCGCAAGCGGCAATCACGGTATTTGTTCCCTAACTGTTCTCACATTAATTGGGGAAAAACAAGAACATTTATCTCCAATTCTCCTAAATTCAGCTTTTGCCGAAATTCGTTAAGGGTTAGTTTACATGCGAGGCTATAAACCGATAAAAAAGCAGAAAGAGCAGAGATGTTGGTGTTTTGGGATCAGAAGTTGGCGTTTTTAGCGACGCCTAAAACCGGGTCAACCGCGATTGAGGCGGCATTGGAATCACTCTCCGCTGTTGTGGTGCAGCGCCCGCCGGTCTTGAAGCACACAACCGTTCGGCGTTTCCATCGCTTTTTGGGCCCATATCTGGAGGTCGCCTCTGGTACTCCATTTTCGGTTTGCGCCCTGATGCGTGAGCCGCGCGACTGGTTGGGAAGTTGGTTCCGCTTTCGGCAACGTGAAGATGTTATAGATCCGCGCAAAAGCACCATTGGCAAAAGCTTCGATGAGTTTGTTCTGGCCTATTGCTCTGACGCGCCTCCAGATTTCGCATCCGTGGGATCGCAGGCGCAGTTTCTCCAGTCGCGGAAGGATCGCGGAGTCGATCATCTGTTTCG